>NZ_JBFUHV010000152.1:0-33374 GCF_056402215.1 Rhodococcus sp. P4_B6
GTCCAGGGACGTCCAGGGACAGTGATTGGAAGGTGCCGACGACGAGGCCGCAGGGGTGTTCGGCGTCGGGGGTGATGCCGGAGAGGGCGACGACGCCGGTGGGCAGGTGTCCCATGACGGTGCGGTAGTGGGCCTGGTCGATGGTGG
This sequence comes from Rhodococcus sp. P4_B6, assembly GCF_056402215.1. NCBI lineage: Bacteria > Bacillati > Actinomycetota > Actinomycetes > Mycobacteriales > Nocardiaceae > Rhodococcus > Rhodococcus sp. P4_B6. The sequence goes on from NZ_JBFUHV010000152.1 coordinate 148, forward strand.
AGGTAAGCATGGTGGCTCCTTGTCAGATCGTGGTGCCGGACCCGGCAGCGGTGTAGGAGGTGTGGTCGGGGTGCAGTTCGGTGGCGATGTCCCGTGCGGCGCGCAGTGCGCTCTCGATGGCGCCGTCGATGAATCCGGCCCACAGATTCGCGATGTCACTGCTCGCGAAGTGCAGAACGCCTTCGGCGGCCTGCTGCGCGCCCAGGTAACGAGTGACCTGGTTCGGGCGGTGCATCATCCAGGTCTCCTGCGAGTACTGGTCGCTCATCCAGTCGTGTCCGGTCACCTCGAGGACATCGAGATCGTCCCGCCAGACGGTCAACGCCCGCTGAACGGCATCGCGGTCGTTGGGGTCGAGCCGCGTCGAGTCGGCCCCGAAGGCAACCAGAACTGCATCGTCGTCGCCGAGGTATTCGGTGCGCACGACGGACAGCGGGTGGGCGGCGGAGGAGTACGCGAAGAACGGGGCGATCGGGCCACGCACCCGGATCCAGCACTTGACGCCCTGGGAGGCGGCCTTCTCCCTGCTTGCGGCGAGTTTGCCGTCGTTGAGCGGTGGCGTGACGGCGAGGTCGCCGAGAATGTTCTGGGGCACGGTGAGTACCACTCGACGCGCCGTGATCACCTGGCCGTCGCTCAGGTGCACGCGAGCGCGTTCGGTGTCGTGTTCGATGCGGGAAACCTCCGCGCCGGTGCGCAGCTCCGCGGTGGTGTCGGCGGCGATCGCCGCCACCAGCGACTGGGTGCCGTCGGCGAGGCGGAAGACCGCGGACGCCTCGTGCATCAGATGCCACGAGCCCGCGGTGGCGGCGGTCCACCGCAACGCGGTGGTGAAAGCCCCCTCGGTGAGTGGGCCGTTGAAGTGCCCGACCCAGGCCGCCTCGTTCGCCTGGTATTCGTCCTCGCTCAGCTGCAGCCGGTCGAGCATGTCCTGCACGCTGTACCGGTCGATGTTCGCGAACTCGGGTGATGCGGGCGGCAGATCGGGCCGGGGGACGATGTTCATGGTGTAGGCGAGCAGCCGGCGCATTCCGGGATCGATCAATTCCATGAACTGCTCGAGTGTTCCGGTGCGGACCCGGTCGCCGGCGAGCCAGTACGCCTGCTCCGCGCGCGGGCCCCGGGTCACCGAGAGTCCGTATCGGGTGATCTCGGCCCACACGTGCGGCTGCACCCAGTGCATCCAGGTGCCGCCGATCTCGAGGTTCCTGCCGAGGCGGTGGTCGGTCCACACCCGTCCGCCGAGCCGGTCGCGCGCCTCGAGCACGACCACGCTCAGTCCGGTACGGGACAGCTCCCGGGCGGTGATCAACCCGGCGATGCCGCCGCCGACAACGACGACATCGGCTTCCTGATGCTGGTGGGCGCTGTCCGCCATGGTGTCTCCTCACCGCCGTGAACTCAGGGGAAGGGCGTCAGACCCCTGCGAACGCTTGCTGTTCATATTGTGAACGTGTTGTTCAATATAGATCGACAATGATCCTGAGCTGTAGATCACAATCTGTCAAGAGTGGTGGTGTGAGCATCGATCCCGTGACCGCGCCCGCCCGGGTGCGGGTGAGTTCACCCCGCGGTACGGGAACCCGCAGATGACGCCGAGGGCGAGGTGAGGCCCGCTGGTGTCGATGGTGAGGCGTCGTGTCGGCATCCATCGCGAGTTTCGGAGCGGGTCTTGACGCGCCGTGAGTCCCATGTCACACTTTTGACCACATCGTTCATTTAATGAACACGTAGCGTGGCTGAGCTGCAGCGATCGAGCCCATCCCAACGACCCGCAGTCGCCAGAGATCCCTCGGATTCCGCGGCCGTGCACCACTTCACGAAGGTTGTGACATCACGTGCGAACATCTGCTTCCCGCCTATCCGCCCCTGCGCACGGTGATTGCCCACCGTCGTCGGTCGTGATCGCCACGTCGACGCGCACGAGCGAGGAGGGCCGATGACCATCACGAACAACGAACTCGTGGACATCGACCAGCAGTCGGTCGACAAGAAGCGCTTCCTGGTCAAGCTGACCGGTGTGATCGCCGGCGGCATGTTCATCGACGGCTACATCCTCGGCATCATCGGCACCGTCATCGGTGCCATCACCCTCGATCTCGGCATGTCGCTGTTCTGGGAGGGGCTCATCGGGGCGTCCGCGCTGATCGGCATCTTCATCGGCGGCCCCCTCGGCGGCTGGCTCGCCGACAAACTCGGCCGCAAGCCGCTGTTCACGATCGACCTGCTGATCTTCACTGTCGGTTCGGTCCTGCAATTCTTCGTCGACTCGGCCTGGCACCTCTTCCTCGTCCGGCTGCTGATGGGCATCGCGATCGGCGCCGACTACTCCGTCGGCTGGCCGCTGCTCGCCGAGTTCTCCCCCAGGCGGTTGCGCGGCAGGCTGATGGCCTTCTCGGAGGTCGCCTGGTACCTCGGATTCATGACAGCCTTTATCGCCGGCTTCCTGATGACAGCCGTGTGGTCCCTGGACTGGCGCATCGTGCTCGGCTCGAGCACCCTGCCCGCCGTCATCCTGCTCCTGGCCCGGCTGGGTATGCCCGAATCCCCGCGCTGGCTGATGAACAAGGGCCGCACCGAAGAGGCAACCGAGATCGCCCACACCTACCTCGAAGACCCCGCCGACGTCCTCGACACCACCAGCGAACCGACCCGTAAGGGCACGTTCGGGATGCTGTTCTCGCCGTCCTACCGGCGGGCGACGATCTTCATCTCCGTCTTCTGGTTCTGTGTGGTGGCACCGTATTTCGCGATCGCGACGTTCGCTGCCAGCGTGCTCGCCGCCTACGGTCTCGGCGACGGACTCGTCGGCGCCCTGGGGATCAACGGCCTCGCACTGGCCGGTGTCGTCATCTCGGTGATCCTCATCGAACGGATCGGCCGCCGGAAGCTGACCATCCCGCAGCAGTGGGTGTGCGCCGCGGTCCTGGCCGCGATCGGGCTCTGGACCTCTGCACCGCCGGTGCTGGTGCTCATTGGCTTCCTGGTCTTCGCGTTCGCCAACGCCATGTGCACCGCGCTGACGGGTGTCTACCCGGGCGAGATCTTCCCGACCGAGATCCGCGGCCTGGGAACCGGTTTCGCGACCGCGTTCAGTCGCGTCGGAGCCGGTCTGGGTACGTTCCTGCTGCCGTGGTCGATGCACAACCTCGGCGCGGGCACCACGATGCTCATCGCGGCCGGCATCTGCGTCGTCGGCGCGTCGGTCTCCCAGGTCCTCGCCCCGGAAACGATGGGCCGCAGTCTCAGCGAAACGTCCGCTCCACACCAACGGTAACCACCCCGATCCCGAGCGCGGAGTCGCCGGACCGACAACGATGTCAGCCCCGCGACTCCGCCTCGACCCCCAGAACGTCCCACCACACTCCGTGTGTTCGCCAAGGAAGGAGCCAGCGATCATGTCGACCATCTCGGACGCGGTCACCGCACTGGCAAACAAGGGAATGGTCCTCGTCGTCGACGACGAAGACCGCGAGAACGAGGGCGACCTGATCATGGCCGCCGAATACGCGAGCACCGATGCGGTCGCGTTCTTCCTCGAACATACATCCGGCTTTCTCTGCGTCGCCATCGACGAGGCCCGCGCCGACACACTCGGCCTCGACCTGATGGTCCCCGACAACACCGAAGCCCACAACACCGCCTTCCTGGTCAGCGTCGACTACCGGCACGGCACCACCACGGGAATCAGTGCGGGCGACCGCGGCGCCACCATCCGAGCCCTTGCCGACCCGGCCCTGCAGCCCGCCGACCTCGCCCGGCCCGGCCACGTCATGCCGCTGCTCGCCAAGCCCGGCGGCGTCCTCGAGCGCCCGGGGCACACCGAAGCCGGAGTCGATTTGTGCCGCATGGCCGGGCTCAGCGGCGCCGCCCTGCTCTGCGAGATCGTCACCCCCGATCGGCGGGAGATGATGCGACGCGACGACCTCGAACAACTCGCCGCACAGCACTCGATCCCGATGATCTCCATCGCCGAACTGCGCGCATGGCGCTCACGCACGGATGGAACGGTGACCCCGCTCCGCCAGAGTGCCGCACGCCCCGGGGACATCGTTCTCCGGTCCGGTCGCAGCACCCTGCCCACCGAGGTCGGCACGTTCGACGCGCTGGCCTATCAGGCACCCGGCGACGGCGTCGAGCACCTGGCCTTGGTGATGGGCGACGTGGCCACGACCGACGCGCCGCTGGTCCGGATGCACAGCGAGTGCATCACCGGTGACCTCGCCGGCTCCCTGCGCTGCGACTGCGGACCCCAATTCCGATCCGCCATGAGCGCCATCGCCGAGGCCGGCGCCGGCATCCTGATCTATCTCCGCGGACACGAGGGCCGCGGAATCGGCCTGGGGCACAAACTGCGCGCCTACGAACTCCAGCAACACGAGGGCCTCGACACCATCGACGCCAACGTCAGCCTCGGCCTGCCCGTCGACAGCCGCGACTACCGCGTCGCCTGCGAAATCCTCGACGACCTGGGAGTCGGCCGAGTGCGGCTGATGACGAACAACCCCGACAAGGTCCGGGCCCTGAGCGACCACGGCATCACCGTTGCCGAACAGATCCCACACGAGTCCTCACCGACCGCCTACAACCGGTCCTATCTGACAACCAAACGCGACCGCATGGGGCACACCCTCCAGCGGCTCGGTTGATACCCCGCGTCACCCACCCGGTCCCGCATCGGGGCCTGACACGAAAGGGCGACATGCCGATGACGACCACCGAGACCCTCGATTGAACCCGCAGACCCCGCCCATGCGACACGGCAGGCCGGCCTTGGTCACTCTCGCCGAGCATGGATTCGACGTCGTCGCACACAGTTTCACTCCGGAGGCGGCCGAACGGATCGCCCGGGACATCACGAGCGGCGGTGGCCGCGCGACCGCCGTCGTCGCCGATCTCACCATCGACCGGGAGGTCGACCGGCTCTTCACCACCGTCGAAGACATCCACGGCCACGTCGACACGGTCGTACACGCCGCCTGGATTCCCGGACCCGAATCCACCGGCACGTCACTCGAGACGATCCATCCCCACGACTGGCATCGATTCGTCCACGCTCACCTCGGCATGGTCTTCACGACCGTGCGGCGGGCGATGCAGTCGATGAACACAAGCGGCCGGGCGGGATCCATCGTCACCGTCGTCGGCATTGGCCGATCAGCCACTGAAACAGGCGATTCCACGCTGGCCCAGCAGGTGATCGACGGCGCAATCGAGGCCTTCACCGTCGCGGCGGCGCGCGACCTCGGCGCCTGCAGCGTACAGGTCACCAGCATCCGCTTGGTCGACGAACTTCCGACACTCGAACATCCGGACGAGCGCCGCGCACCGGATTTCGACACCGCACTCGTCCTACTCGCCGACCCCGTCCACCACGGCGGCTGGTCCGGCAGGGTTCTCACCGCGCACGCGGCCCTGCCGGCTGCCGTGCACTGACAACCCATCCCCGTTTCCGTCCAACACCTTTGGAGTTGAAGCCGTGACTGTCGTGTCCGAATCCGCCACGCCGCAGAAGGTCGAGCTGACCGACGAGGAGATCTTCGCCGGCCATCTCGGCGGCAAGCTCTCGGTCGAGCTGACCGCCCCGCTGGACACTCAGCGGGATCTGTCGATCGCTTACACCCCGGGGGTGGCGCAGGTGTCCCGCGCCATCGCTGCCGACGAGACCCTCGCCGACCGCTACACCTGGGCCAGTCGCTTGGTGGTCGTCGTCTCCGACGGTTCCGCGGTGCTCGGTCTCGGGGACATCGGCCCCCGTGCCTCTCTTCCGGTGATGGAGGGCAAGTCGGCCCTGTTCAAGAACTTCGCGGGCCTGAACTCGATCCCGCTGGTCCTCGRCACCCAGGACCCCGACGAGATCGTCGAGACCCTGATCCGGGTGCGCCCGAGCTTCGGTGCCGTGAATTTGGAGGACCTCTCCGCGCCCCGCTGCTTCGAAATCGAACGGCGCGTCATCGAGGCGCTGGACTGCCCGGTCATGCACGACGACCAGCACGGCACCGCCATCGTCGTCCTGGCCGCGTTGAAGGGTGCGGTCAAGGTCCAGGACCGGGACCTCCGTGGGTTGCGCGTGGTCATCTCCGGTGCCGGCGCCGCCGGTGTGGCGTGCGCGAACATCCTGCTCGCCGCCGGCATCGCGGACGTGACGGTCCTCGATTCGAAGGGCATCGTCTCGGCCGACCGCACCGACCTCAACGAGATCAAGGTCGACCTGGCCGCGCGCACCAACCCGGCCGCCCGCCGCGGCGGCATCGCCCGGGCCCTCGACGGCGCGGACGTGTTCCTCGGCGTCTCCGCGGGCACCGTCCCTGAGGAGCTGATCGCGACGATGGCGGAGAACTCCATCGTGTTCGCACTGTCGAACCCGGACCCGGAGATCCACCCCGACGTCGCCCGCAAGCACGCGGCGATCGTCGCCACCGGACGCTCGGATTTCCCGAACCAGATCAACAATGTGCTCGCCTTCCCCGGGGTGTTCAAGGGTGCCCTCGACGCCGGCGCCCGGCGCATCACCGAGGGCATGAAGCTCGCCGCCGCCGAGGCGATCCTCTCGGTCGTCGGTGACGAGCTGGCTGTGGACAAGATCGTTCCCAGCCCGCTCGATCCTCGCGTCGCCCCGGCTGTCGCGGAGGCAGTCGCCGCCGCTGCGCGATAGGCGCTTCGCGCCCGTGCGTGGTTAAGGAGTCTCTGCAGTCGTCAACCACGCACGGGCGGCGGAGCCGCCCCGGCACCCCGTCCGAACCCGCACCCAGGTTCGGACGGGGTGTTCGTCGTGCCCGTGGAGGTCAGGGGGCAAACCRATGGGTGTGCCGACGCCGGCCGAGGCGGGCGCGTTCGGTCTCGGACATGCCGCCCCAGATGCCGTAGTGTTCCGCGGCGGTGAGGGCGTGAGTTCGGCATTCGCGGAGCACGGGGCAGTCCTGGCAGATCTGTTTGGCGCGGCGTTCGCGCCGTGTGCGGACGGTTCGCTGCTCGCGATCGTCGGGCGAGAAGAACATGGCGGTGTCGGTTCCGCGGCACGATCCCTCATGTCGCCAGTCCCAGCCGGACGGACGGTCGGATGGATGCTCGGTGATGGTCATTCGGTTTCCCGGGGTCGACGTTTCGGTACTCCTACGACAAACGCACCGCCGTAACCGGGACAAAGCGTGGCCGGTACGGCGGTGCGTCGCGCACGTGGAGGGCGGGTGCCTGACGCCGACACATCAGGTCAGGCACCCGCGCAGTTCGTTCAGTCAAGAAGGCGCTCCTGATTCCTGAACGAACGTATTGCCGCAGGGAATATGGTCCCCGCGAAGTTCTTTCGTGGTGTCAGTTGGTCGCGGTGGACACGTCGAACTCGATGGTGCCGAAGCCTTCGAATTCGCCGACCCAGCGGCCGGCCTGGTTCATGGGGACTGCCTGCAGGCAGCTGCCGGGGAGGATGACCTGGCCGGCCTGGAATTCGACGTCGTAGGCGGCGAGGCGGTTGACCAGCCAGGCGACCGCGGCGAGGGGATTGCCGAGAATGTTGCGGGTGTTACCGGTGATGACCTCGCGCCCGTTGAAGTGCAGGGAGCCGTTCATGTCGCGCAGGGTGAGGTCGGTGATGCGGCGGGGGGTGCCGCCGAGGATGACCGCGCCGGTGGATCCGTTGTCGGCCAGCGTGTCCGGGAGGTCGATGGCCCAGTTCTGGACGCGGGAGTCGATGATCTCGATGGCGGGCACGGCGTAGTCGATGGCGTTGATGACGTCGGCGACCGTGATGTTGGGCCCGCACAGACTGCTCTTCAGCACGAATGCGGGTTCGAGTTCGACGAACGGTTCGATGTATTTTTCCCGTTCGAGGGTGGTGCCTTCGTAGGCGAAGATGCTGGCGAGCAGGAATCCGTAGTCGGGCTGGCCGAGGCCGAAGGCTTCCTGCATGACCTTCGCGATGTTGCCGAGCTTGTATCCGACCAGGCGGTCACCGCCCGCGACGGCGTGTTCGACGTTGATGCGCTGGACGGCGAAGGCGGAGTCGGCGTCGAGGGCGGGCCAGGTCTTGGTCGGCGCGGTGATCGGTGCCCCGTTCACGCGTGCCGTACGCAGCGTGGCCGCGACGTCGTGGAGTTCGGTGGTCTGCATGGGTGTCCTTGTCGGGTCGGTGGGTCAGACGGCGTCGACGGTGCGGTTGCCGAAGCGGAGGCCGGGGTGATCGTCGCGGAGCCGGACGGCGCCGGGGCCGTAGAGCTTTTCGCGCAGGGTGGAGCCTTCGTATTCGCTCCACATGGTGCCGCGGCGCTGCAGTTCGGGGACGACGAGTTCGATGAAGTCGGCGATGTCCTGGTACTTGATGGCGTTGGCGAGGTTGTAGCCGGCGATACCGGTCTCGTTCATCCACCGGGTCAGTTCGTCGGCCACGGTGGTGGGGGAGCCGACGATGGTGGGGCCGGTGCCGCCGATGCCGACGAATTCGGCGATGTCGCGCGGGGTCCACTCCTTGTCGGGGTCCATCTTCGAGAACAGGTCGACCATGGTCTGTCCGGCGTTGGTCTTGACGTGCTTGAGGGGAACGTCGGGGTCGAACTGCGACATGTCCAATCCGGTCCAGCCGCTGTAGCGGGCCATCGCCCCGGCGTAGCTCACGCGCTTGCGGTAGCTCTCGTACTTCGCGTGCGCCTCTTCGTCGGTCGGTGCGCAGACGACGTTGAGCATCTGCAGCACGTGCACGTTGGCCGGGTCGCGGCCGACCTCGGCGGCGAGGCTGCGCAGGCTGTCGACCTGCTTCTTCAGCGCCGGGATGGACACGGCGTTGACGAACACCGCCTCGGCGCTGGCGGCGGCGAGGGCGCGGCCCTTGGACGAGCCGCCGGCCTGGAAGATCACCGGGGTGCGCTGCGGGGACGGCTCGCACAGGGCGAAGCCGGGAACGGAGAAGTACTTGCCCTTGTGCTCGATGTTGTGCACCCGGCTCGGGTCGATGTACATGCCGCGCTCGGCGTCCCGGACGACCGCGTCGTCGTCCCAGGATCCCTCCCACAGCTTGTAGCAGACCTCGAGGTACTCGGCGGCCATGTCGTACCGCTCGTCGTGCGGAACCTGCTGTCCGGTACCGAGATTGCGGGCTGCGCTGTCGGAGTAGGAGGTCACCAGGTTCCAGCCGACCCGGCCGTCGGTGAGGTGGTCGAGGGTGCTGAACTTGCGGGCCAGCGCGTACGGGTGCTCGTAGGAGGTCGACCCCGTCAGCCCGAATCCGAGGTTCTTCGTCACCGCCGCCATCGCGGAGACGGCCATGAACGGATCCTGTGCGGGGATCTGCGCGGCGTCGGCGAGGGCCGCGTCGGCGTTGCCCTCGTAGATGTCGTGGTAGCCGACGTTGTCGGCGAAGAAGATGCCGTCGAACCGGGCCTGTTCGAGCAGTTTGGCGTACTCGGTCCAGTAGGCGAGGTTCTTGTAGTTCGCGCCCTGATCCTTCGGGTGCCGCCACAGGCCGGCCGACAGGTGCGCCGGGCCCTGGTAGTCGAAGGCAAAGATCCGCATGCGCTGAGACGCCATTGTCTATCTCCGTTCACTTTTTGAACACGTAGTTCATGTGTTGAACAACACTGTAAGAGGTGGAATGAGTGGGCGTCAATAGTGCATTTCGCAAGAAGTGCCCCCCGGAACTTGTCGATGCTCGCATCCCCGCCACTTCACGACGCATTCACTTTATGGTCGGCATGTTCAAATAGTGGATGGGCGTGTAGAACATAGTCCATGCGTGCCATTCAGGTCTCTCGTCTCGGTGGTCCCGACGTTCTCGAACTCACCGAGGTCCCCGATCCTCGGCCCGGTCCGGACGATCTGCTCGTCCGGACCGACGCGATCGGCGTGAACTTCATCGACACCTATTTCCGGACCGGGGTGTACCCGCATCCGCTGCCGTACGTTCCCGGCGACGAGGGCTCGGGTGTCGTCGAGTCGGTGGGTGCCGGGGTGCGCGGCTTCGCGCCCGGTGACCGCGTCGCGTGGTGCGGGGCAACCGGCAACTACGCCGAACGGGTGGTGGTGCCCGCCGCAGTCGCAATCGCGGTACCGGACGGCGTACCCTCCCCGCAGGCGGCTTCTGCACTGGCGCAAGGTATGACGGCCCACTACTTGGCGTACTCGACCTACCCGGTGCAGTCCGGCGACACCGTGCTCGTCCACGCCGGGGCCGGCGGCGTCGGATTGCTGCTGACCCAACTGGCCACGAAGCTGGGCGCGCGGGTGATCACCACTGTCTCGTCGGATGTGAAGGAGAAGCTGTCGCGCGAGGCCGGCGCCGCCGAGGTGCTCCGTTACGACGACGACATCGCCACCCGCGTCCGCGAACTCACCGACGGGGAGGGCGTCGCCGTCGCCTACGACGGGGTCGGCGCGGCCACGTTCGAGGCGAGCCTCGCGTCCGTCCGGGTCCGTGGCACCCTTGCCCTCTTCGGCGCCTCGAGCGGCCTGGTACCGCCGTTCGACCCGCAACGGCTCAATCCCGCAGGGTCCCTGGTCCTCACCCGTCCCACACTCGCGCACTACATCCGCACCCGTGAGGAACTCACCTGGCGGGCAGGCGAGGTCTTCGCGGCCGTCGCGGACGGCTCGTTGCACGTTCGCGTCGGCGCGCACTACCCGCTCGAACACGCCGCCGACGCGCACCGAGACCTCGAGGCCAGGAAGACCACCGGTGCCGTCGTCCTCGTCCCCTGACCCCGAGCCATACGGACGTACAATTCTGCTGGCGATGTTCATACCCGCATCGACGGAGTGATTCGTGTCGAACCTGACAGTCGGCGACTTGGTGGCCATGCGGCAACTCGCGTGCAGCGTGGTGGCCGGCGCTGCCGGTGTCGGCCGGATCGTGGTGTGGGCGCAGGTGTGCGAACTGCCCGACCCGTGGAACTGGCTGGGTAAGGACGACMTGTTGATGACCACCGGTATGAGCCTGCCGGCAGCGGCGGACGCACAGCGAGAGTTCGTGCGACGTCTCAGCGAGGCGGGTTTGGCCGGTCTCGCGATCGGCGACGACCTGCTCGCGCCCCCGCTGACGCAGGACATGCTGGCCGAGGCGGACGAGCAGTGCTTCCCCGTCGTCTCGGTCGGTCATGCAACACCTTTCGTCGCGATCGGCCGTACCGTCGCCATCGCGGCCCAGAGCGTCCAGGTCAGTCGAATCGCCCGCTTGAGCCGGCTCTACGACGCCACGCAAGCGGCACCGGAGGACGAGACGTCGCTGCTCGATCGAGTGTCGGCGGAACTCGGACACCGACTCCACGTCGTGGACGTCGAACTCGGCAGCGAGGTGCTGCGCGACGCCCGTCCGCTCGGCGACGATCTCGTCGACGAACTCCGCCGCAGCGTCGGCGGCCGGCTCGACGGTCTTCCGTCGAGGGTGTCGATCGACGCCGGCGCCGGGACGGTGGCGACAGCGTTCCCCCTCGCCACCCACCGCAGGTGCATGCTCGTCGCGGCCGGGCACGCCGATATCGAAGTCGACGCGTTCGTGTTGTTGCATGCGCAGAGCCTGGTCGGCGTGGAAGTGGAGCGGGTGACCCGGGAACGTGAACGCACCGATGTGGTGCGGGCGGAGCTGCTCGAGCAGATGATCACCGGATCGATCAGCGCGGAAGCTGCCACACCTCGCCTCGGACAACTGGAGTTGGCCGATACCCACTGGTGCGTCATCGGATTCGACGCATTTCACCTCCAGACGGCCCGCACGCTCATCGGGGACCGCGGAGTCCCGTACCTGTCGTGCCCGGTAGGGGACGAGGGGTACCTGATGGTCCCGAGCGCCGACGCCGACCTGACGGCGGATCTCCTCGACCGCCACATCGATGCGATGGGAATGTCGGCCCGTAACGCGACGACTCGACGGGTCCCGGACAGCGTTCGTCAAGCCCGGTGGGCTCTCCAGGCCGCGCGGGCGGCGGGCGGCGGTCTTGCCGAGTATTCGACCGCGGCCCCCCTGTTCCTTCCCCGAACCTTGACCGAGGCACACTTCGCGACGCGGGCCGTGCTGGGGAAGGTCATCGACTACGACGCGGCCAATCACAGTGATCTCGTCGAGACGCTCGACGTATTCCTGTCGATGGATCGGAACTGGTCGGCAACCGCGGAAAAGCTTGTCATTCACCGCCAGACGCTCGGATACCGACTACGCAAGATCGAGGGCCTCACCGGCCGAAGCATGAAGAGCTCCGCGGACATCGCCGACTTCTGGATGGCGCTGATCACCCGCCGGATCAGTAGCGTCCGGGACTGAGACGAGAGGAAGACGATGTCGAGACTCACCGTCGGCGACCTCATCGCCATGGATCAGCTCGGGTGCGCTGCCGTCGCCGGTGTGGCGGGACTCGATCGCCGGATCGTGTGGGCACACACCTCGGAACTCGACCCCTGGGACTGGCTGGGAGCGGACGAGCTGCTGATGACCGCCGGATTGTGCGTGCCGCCGGACGAGCCGGCGCAGTGCACGTTCGTCGAGCGCCTCCACGAAAAGGGCCTGGCGGGCGTCATCATCGGTGACGACGCGACAGCGCCACCGCTCACGGCCGCGATGCTCGCTGTTGCCGACCGACTGGGTTTCCCCATCCTCCGGTGCAGCCACACCACCCCGTTCGCGGCCATCGGACGGACGGTGGCCCTGGCCAGTCAGAGTGTTCAGGTCAGCAGGGTCGCACGGCTGAGCCGACTCTACGAACACGCACGCTCGACGTCACTGGCGGAGACGAGTCTCCTGGTCCGGCTGTCCCGCGAGCTTCGCTACACGTTGCACGTCGTCGACGTCGAGTACGGCACCGAAGTTCTCCCCACCGACAATGCACTGTCCGACAAGACCATCCGCGCGTTGGCTGCGCGGGTCGCCGGGACCCTCGATCGTCTTCCCGCCCACCTCACGCTGATGGACGGTGCCGACTGCGTGATGACCGCCCATGCCCTTCCCACCCACCGGAAATGCATGCTGGTGATGGAGGGAAGCCCGGCCACGGACGTCGATGCCTTCGCCCTGCTGCATGTGCGAACCCTGATCGGCGTCGAAGTCGAAAAGGTCACCAGGGAGCGGGAGCACGCCGACGAGGCCGGTGAGGGCCTGCTGCGGAGAATTCTCGCCGGAACCGACGCCGCCGAGGCGGTGACACCACTGCTCGAACAGTTCGACCTCGCCGAACCCGAATGGACGGTGCTGAGCTTCGGAACCGACTTCCTGCCGGCAGCGCGGACGATAACCGGCGACCGGGGCGTTCCCCACGTGACCGGCACACTCGACGAACACGCGTACATGCTGATTCCGACCGGCCGGAGCCCGGAGACCATCGACGTGCTGAGCGGCAGAACCCGGGCGATGGGAGTGTCACCCTCGGCGACCACGATCGGGCAGATCTCCGACAGCGCTCGTCAGGCGGGTTGGGCGCTGGACACCGCCCGATCGACCGGCGTACCCGTCACCCGATACTCCACCGACGCACCACTGTTCGTGCCGCGCACCCTGACCGACGCCCGGCACGCCACCGACGCGATCCTCGGAGATCTCCTCCTGTACGACCGGGGACACGAGTCGCACCTCGTCGAGACGCTCGAAACCTTCCTCACACACAACCGAAGCTGGACGGAGACTGCCGAGCAGCTCGGAATTCACCGGCAATCTCTCGCCTTCCGTCTCCGGAAGATCGAGTCCGTGACGGGACGCGATCTCAAGGCGTCCTCGGACATCGCGATGCTGTGGCTGGCGCTCCGCGCCCGCGCCCACGCGAGTGCGCTGACCGACTGAACAGGGTCTGTCAGACGGCGGCGGCCGCGCGCAACCCGTCGAGGACGGCCTCTTCGACGGTGCGCGGGGCGAGGCAGTCACCGACTCCGGTGAACGGGATGCCGGTGGATTCGACGTCGGCGAGCAGGGCGTCGTTCTGCTGGTGGCCGAGGGCGAGGACGAGTCCGTCGACGCCGTCGAGGATGATCGGTTCGCCGGTCAGCGTGTTGACCAGGTAGACGGTGTCGTCGTCCGCCCCGAACAGGCGGGCGTGGGGGACGATGCGCACCTTCGCTTCGGTGGCCGCGCGCAGCATCGACACCCGGGTGAACTGCTGCAGGTTCTCGCCGGCCGCGTAGCCGTTGACGCACAGGGTCACCTTGCGCCCTTCGCGGGCAAGCATTTCCGCGACCCCGAGCCCGGTCCAGTCTCCGCGCCAGTCGGCCACGACGATCTCACCCTTGGGGGTGTTGCCGCCGTTCGCGCCGATCACGTCCCACGCCTCGAGCACCGGCATGTCGCCGTCCAGTTCGAGGTGCGGCCGGTACGGAGTGGCGCCGGTCGCGATGATGACGTGGTCGGGTCGTTCCGCGGTGATCATCGCCGCATCGACCTCGACGCGGGTCTTCACGATCACCCCGTAGCGGTCGAGTTCGGACTGCAGATTGGTGGCGGCGCCGCCGAACTCGGACCGGCCGGGCAGCCGCTCGGCGAGCAATACCTGCCCACCGACCCGGCCACTGGCCTCGTAGAGGGTGACCCGGTGCCCGCGCTGGGCGGCGATCACGGCGGCCTTCATTCCGGCGGGTCCGCCGCCGACGACCATGACGTCGGTCGGTTTCGGGGTGAGCACCAAGGTGCCGAACTCGCGTTCGCGTCCGGTCTCCGGGCGCTGGATGCAGGAGATCGGGTAGCCGGATTGGAAGTGGCCGATGCACGCCTGGTTGCAGCCGATGCAGGCCCGGATGTCGTCCGGCCGCTCGGCGAGGGCCTTGGCCGGCATGTCCGGGTCGCAGATCAGGGCGCGGGTCATCGCGCAGGCGTCGGCCTGCCCCTTGGCGACGACGATCTCGGCTTCCTGCGGTTGGTTGATCCGTCCGGCGACGAGCACCGGAATCGACACCGCCGCCTTGATCTTCGCCGCGGCGGGCGCGGTGTAGGCGGCCTCCTCGCTCATCGGCGGAACGATGTGCATGGACCCGGACCGACTCGCGGACGTGCCCTCGGTGACGTTCAGGAAGTCCAGCAGCCCGTCCGAGTCGAGCCGTCGGCAGACCTCGACGATGTCGGTGGGTTCGTCCTCCACCGAGGAGTGCTCGATGCCGGACACGCGGACGCCGACCGCGAATCCCGATCCGACCGCCTCGCGGACTGCGGCGATGATCTCGCGCAGAAACCGCATCCGATTGTCGAGGTCGCCACCGTACTGGTCGGTGCGCAGGTTCAGTTCGGGGTTGAGGAACTGGGCGGGCAGGTAGCCGTGGCTGGCCACGATCTCGACACCGTCGAGTCCGGCCTGCCGGAGCCGGCGCGCCCCGGCCGCGTATCCGG
This sequence comes from Rhodococcus sp. P4_B6, assembly GCF_056402215.1. Lineage (NCBI taxonomy): Bacteria > Bacillati > Actinomycetota > Actinomycetes > Mycobacteriales > Nocardiaceae > Rhodococcus > Rhodococcus sp. P4_B6. Next base: position 15,422 of record NZ_JBFUHV010000152.1, read on the forward strand.
CGACGACCTCGGCGATCATCGCCTGGGACATCGGCCGCGGCATGACCCGGAATCGTTCGTTCGGCACGGCCGACGGGGCGTACGCGACCGGAAGCGCACCGTCCTGGGATTCCATGATCTCCCGGCCCGGGTGGAACACCTGACCGAACAGCGCGCACCCGTGCTCGTGGACGGCGTCGGCGACGCGCCGGTAGCCCTCGATGCAGCTGTCGTCGGTGGCCATGAGGACGTGGTACGTGTACCGCGCGGTCTCGTGGATCCCGGCGACCTGCATGACGATCAGTCCGGCGCCGCCGGCCGCCCGGGCGCGGTGGTATTCGACGAGCTGGTCGGTGACCGCGCCGTCGTGCACCATCACGGTGTCGTGCCCGGAGGAGAAGATCCGGTTCTTGAGGGTGACGTCGCCGACCTGCAGGGGGGAGAACAGCGTCGGAAAGAGGGTCTCAGACATGGAAATCCCAGTTCTGTACTGGTGGTGGAAGGGTGGCTAGCTGGCGTCGGTGTCGGCGAGGACTCGCTGGGCACCGGCCACGGCGACGGCGTCCGCTTCGAAGAGCATGCCCTCGACGAGGAACGAGTTCTGCACCGCGGTCACGGCGGGATACGGGGCGGAGAAGAACTCGGCGCGAACCTTCTTGAACGTGTCGAAGTCGTCGCGGTCGCCCAGGTAGGCGGTCAGCTTGACCACCGACGACATCGACGCGCCGTGCTGGGTCAGGATCTTCTCGATGTTGCGGAACACCTGGCGGGCCTGCGCCTCGAAGCCGCCGTCGACGAGGTTGCCCGCGTCGTCGTAGCCGGCCTGACCGGACGTGAACACCAGGTCCCCGGCCTTGGCGCCCTGGCTGTACTGCGCGGACTGCGCCCAGGTGAAGGGGGCGGGGCGGGTTTCGACGATGTTCTCGGTGGTCGTCATGGTGATCCTCTCGGTAGACGTCCCGGGAGTACGGGACCGCGGTGGCTGACGAGAGGGAACGCTATGGCACGGCTCACCAGGGCGTAACCGTACTGTTGGACAAACCGGTATCACTGCTTTAGTCAGGCGTACGTGTTTCCGTGACCTGTGTGTGCCCTACCCACCCTCGCGTAGCAGCGCGACGTCGGACACCATCCGAATGTGATCGGCCATCGCACGGGATGCGCCCGTGGAGTCCCGGTCTCGAATCGCCGTCGCAATGCGACGGTGCCCTTCGAGCGAGGCCCGCGGGCGTTCGGCCTGGGAGAGGGATTCGATCCGGGTCTCCCGGATCAGCCCGGAGATCTCGTGCATCAGCTTGGCCAGCAGTGACGAGTGCGCTGCGACGGTGATGGCCTCGTGGAACTGCTCGTCGCCGACGACGCCGCGATCGCCCGCGGCGATCTCGGACTCCATCGTCGCGAGGGCGGAATCGATCGCCGCCATCTCCGTGTCGGTCCGGCGCTCGGCGGCGAGCCCGGCAAGTTTGACCTCGAGTGCCTCGCGGGCCTCGATCACCTCGGGCAGGCGGTCGGCGTGTTCCCGCAGGGCCTTGACCGCGCGTTCCTCGATGGGTTGTCGGACGAGGACGGCGCCGTCGCCGTGCCGCACCGACACCACGCCCTGCACCTCGAGGGCGACGAGGGCCTGGCTCAGGGACGCGCGGGACACCCCCAGTTGAGCTGCGAGTTCGCGCTCGGCGGGGAGGCGGTCGCCCGGCGTCATCTCGTGTTCGGCGATGTGGGCGCAGAGTTGCTCGACGATCACCTCGTACAGCCGCGGTCGCGCTACCGGACGCAGTTGCTCAGCCACTGGGCCACCCACTCTCCATTCCACTGAAACTACTCCACGGTATCTCCCGGAGGCGGGTAACCGCACGCACAGTTGCTGTTGACAGTGACCCACAACACTGCTTCGATGAAGTGGCTAGGCCAATTTGCCACTGAGTCAATTCTCGGAGCGTCGGCCGGTACCAGTTGCCACTGCCACAGAACCGGAGACTTTCATGTCGACCGAGTTGATCCCCATCCTCGCGCTTGCCGTCATGTTCCTGGCGGCGACCGTGCTGCCCGTGAACATGGGCGCCCTCGGCTTCGTTGCCGCCTTCTTCGTCGGCACCCTGTCGCTGCACATGAGCAGCGACGACATCATCGCCGGATTCCCCAGCAGCCTGTTCCTCACGCTGGTCGGCATCACCTACCTCTTCGCGATCGCCCAGAACAACGGCACCGTCGACCTGATGGTCCGCGGGGCGGTCCGGCTGGTCCGCGGTCGTGTCGCCCTGATCCCCTGGGTGATGTTCGGGATCACGGCGGTCCTCACCGCGATCGGTGCGCTCGGCCCCGCCGCCGTGGCGATCGTCGCGCCGATCGCTCTCGGCTTCGCCGCGCGGTACAAGATCAACGCCCTCCTGATGGGCATGATGGTCGTGCACGGGGCCCAGGCCGGCGGATTCTCGCCGATCAGCATCTACGGCGTCACGGTCAACGACATCGCGTCCAAGGCAGGACTGACCAACAGTCCGCTCACCCTCTTCCTCGGAAGTCTCCTGTTCAACGCCGCGATCGGGGTACTGCTGTTCGTGTTCCTCGGCGGGCGGGACCTGATCGGGCGCAGCGTGCACGACGACGGTGTCGAGGACACGGCGGGAACCGGTGCCGGCGGCTCGGGCGGTGGAGCGCCGACGACCGGCGGCGACGCGGGGTCGGGCGGGGCCACCGCCACCAAGGTGCGTCCGGCGCAGACCCTCGCGGGCTCACCTGCGCGCCCCGGCGTCACGTTCGATCAGGGCCTCACTCTGGTGGGTCTCGCCGCGCTCGCCGTGTTCTCGCTGATCCTCGATCTCGACGTGGGATTCATCTCGATGACGGTGGCCGTCGTCCTGGCGCTCGCCTCGCCGAAGGCGCAGAAGGGTGCGATCGCGCAGATCAGCTGGTCGACGGTGCTGCTCATCGGCGGCGTCCTCACCTTCGTGGGCGTCCTGCAGGAGGCGGGCACCGTCGAGTACGTCGGCAACGCGGTCGCGAGCCTGGGCATGCCCCTCCTCGTCGCCCTGCTCCTCTGCTACATAGGGGCCATCGTCTCCGCCTTCGCCTCGTCCACGGCGATCCTGGGCGCGACGATCCCGCTCGCGGTTCCGTTCCTCCTCGCCGGTGAGGTGGGTGCGGTGGGTGTCATCGTGGCCCTCGCCATCTCCTCGACCATCGTCGACGTCAGCCCGTTCTCGACCAACGGCGCGCTGGTCCTCGCGAACGCGCAGAACGTCGACCGCGACCGGTTCTACAAGCAGATCCTGAAGTACAGCGCGCTCGTCGTCGCCATCGGGCCGCTCGCGGCCTGGGCGATTCTCGTGGTGCCCGGCTGGCTCTGACCGCCGGCGGGTAGGCGTCCGGCCCACCACCTCGAAAACTCGGCTCTTGACATCGGTCGGATCAGATGTTTCATTTAATTGGCTAGTCCACTAGGTCACTGCACCAACAGTCCAGCTATCGCGGCTCTCGCCAGGAAGTAACGGTGGTTTCACATGTCCACGAAAACGATGGAGCGCACGGGTCCGCTGCAAGGAGTGGTCGTCGTCGATCTGACGCGCGCACTGGCGGGTCCCCACGCGGCGATGATGCTCGGCGACCTCGGCGCGGACGTCATCAAGGTCGAAACCCCGCACGGCGGCGACGACACCCGCGGGTGGGGGCCGCCGTTCGTCGAACCCGCCGACGCAGAGCGGGAATCGACGTACTTCCTGTCCACGAACCGGAACAAGAAGTCGATCACCCTTGACCTCAAGGCTGAAGACGGACGCGACACCCTCGAGTCCCTCGTCCGGCGCGCCGACGTCCTCATGGAGAACTTCCGCACCGGGGTCCTCGACCGGCTCGGGTTCACCACCGAGCGTCTCGCCGAACTGAACCCGCGCCTGGTCGTCCTGTCCATCAGCGGTTTCGGTCACGACGGACCCGAAGGCGGACGCGCAGGCTACGACCAGATCGCGCAGGGCGAGGCCGGACTGATGTCGCTGACCGGACCCAATCCCGACGAGGTCCAGCGCGTGGGCGTGCCCATCGCGGACCTGCTCGCCGGCATGTACGGGGCGTTCGGGGTCGTCGCCGCGTTGCAGGAACGTGAACGCACCGGACGGGGCCGCGTCGTGCGAACGTCGTTGCTGGCCAGTGTCGTCGGCGTGCACGCCTTCCAGGGGACGAAGTGGACCGTCGCCGGCGAGGTCGGCGAGGCGCAGGGCAACCACCATCCCTCGATCTCCCCGTACGGCCTGTTCCGCACCGCCGACGGCGCCGTGCAGATCTCGGTCGGCAGCGAAGGGCTGTGGAAGCGGTTCTGCGCGGGCTTCCACCTCGACCCCGACGCCCCCGGCATGGCCACCAATCCCGAACGCGTCGAGAACCACAAGCAGGTCCTCGAATTGGTCGAGGACGCGTTCGGCGCGTACACGAGCGACGAACTCCTGATCGAACTCGACCGGATCGGGGTGCCCGCGGGACGCGTCCGGACCATCTCCGAGGTCTACGAATGGGAGCAGACGAAGTCGCAGGGGCTGCTCGTCGACGTCGACCACCGCACACTCGGCAACATCACGCTGCCCGGCCCGCCCCTGCGGTTCTTCGAACCGGACGGCACCGAGGTCACCGAAACCCGGCACACCGCACCGCCAGTCCTCGGCGCGGACAACGACACCGTGATGTCGTGGCTGAAGGAATGCAGCTGATGGCGCGCCTGACCGCTCCCGAACTGCTCGATCTGGTGGTCGACGCCGGCACCTGGGAGTCGTGGGACACCCCACCGATCCAGGTCGCGGCGGACTCCGAGTACGCGGACGAGCTTCTCCGCGCGCAGGAGAAGACCGGCCTCGACGAGGCGGTGCTCACCGGAGTCGCCACCATCCGCGGCCGCCGAACCGCAATCCTCGTCTGTGAGTTCGGTTTTCTCGGCGGCTCCATCGGCGTGGCGGCGGGGGAGCGTCTGGTCGCCGCGATCCGCCGTGCCACCCACGAGGGGCTTCCGCTGCTCGCCCTGCCCACGTCGGGTGGGACGCGCATGCAGGAGGGGACGACCGCGTTCCTGCAGATGGTGAAGATCACGGCGGCGGTGATCAAGCACAAGGAGGCGCACCTGCCGTATCTCGTCTACCTCCGGAGCCCCACGACCGGCGGGGTGTTCGCGTCCTGGGGATCGCTGGGCCACGTCACCATCGCGGAACCGGGAGCGCTCGTCGGATTCCTGGGGCCGCGCGTGTACGAGGCGCTGTACGACGCGCCGTTCCCGACGGGTGTCCAGACCGCCGAGAACCTGCACGCGCACGGACTCATCGACGCGGTGCGGCCGCCGGACCAGCTCGCCGAGATCGTCGACCGCGCGCTGCGCATCATCACCTCCAGCCGCGGTGGCCGGCCGGCTCCCGCCGACCCCGCCGTGCACGGGAGTCTGCCGGACGTTCCCGCGTGGGAGTCGGTGCTCGCGTCGCGACGCGAGGACCGGCCCGGGGTGCGCGACGTGATGTTCCATTCGGCCTCGGATGTTCTCCCGCTCAACGGAACCGGTCAGGGAGAGATCGATCCGGGTCTGATCCTCGCCCTCGTCCGGTTCGGTGACATGCCCTGCGTCCTGCTCGGGCAGGACCGTCGCGGGCAGACCACGCGGTCGCCGCTCGGCCCGGCCGCCCTGCGGGAAGCGCGCAGGGGAATGCGGCTGGCGGCGGAACTGAACCTGCCGCTGGTGACGGTCATCGACACCGCGGGAGCGGCATTGTCGAAGGAGGCCGAGGAGGGCGGGCTCGCCGGCGAGATCGCGCGCTGCATCGCCGACATGGTCTCACTCGACGTTCCCACGATCTCCCTGCTGCTCGGGCAGGGCACCGGCGGCGGCGCGCTCGCGTTGATTCCGGCCGATCGGGTGCTCGCGGCCCAGCACGGCTGGCTCTCGCCGCTGCCGCCCGAGGGTGCGAGCGCGATCCTGCACCACGACATCGCGCACGCGCCGGACATGGCCGCCCGGCAGGGCATCCGGTCGTCCGATCTCCTCGCGAGCGGCATCGTCGACGAGGTGATCCCCGAATTCCCCGATGCAGCCGAGGAATCCACGGCCTTCTGCACCCGGGTGGGTGCGGTGCTCCACCGCGAGCTGGCGCTCCTCGATGCGGCGGACACCACCGAGCGACTCTCCGAACGTGCGGCGCGATTCGACCGGATCGGTCTGTTGCAGCCCGCACCTGCATGACCGCGGTGCCGGGGATCCCGATCGGATCCCCGGCCTCCTTGTACTTCGAGCTCATGTCGGCACCGGTGGCCCGCATCGTCTCGATCACCTGGTCGAGGCTGACGCGGTGGGTGCCGTCGCCGCGCAGTGCCATCCGGGCGGCGTTGATCGCCTTGCCCGCCGAGATGGCGTTGCGCTCGATGCACGGAATCTGCACCAGACCTCCGATGGGATCGCACGTCAGACCGAGACTGTGTTCCATCGCGATCTCCGCCGAGTTCTCCACCTGCGCGGGGGTGCCGCCGAGGATCTCGGCGAGACCGGCGGCGGCCATCGACGCCGCGGAGCCGACCTCGCCCTGGCAGCCCACCTCCGCCCCGGAGATCGAGGCCCGCTCCTTGTACAGGGATCCGATTGCGCCCGCCGCCAACAGGAATCGCACCGACGTGCCGTCCGGATCCGCCTTCCCCGCCGGGGTGTAGTGCAGCGCGAAGTGCAGCACCGCCGGGATGATGCCTGCCGCGCCGTTGGTGGGGGCGGTCACGATCCGCCCACCGGACGCGTTCTCCTCGTTGACGGCGAGGGCCACCAGATTCACCCAGTCCTCGGCGAACGCGGGATCACGGTACGGGTCTTCCGCGTTCAGCCGCTCGTACCAGCCGCGGGCGCGTCGGCGGACTTGCAGATTGCCGGGCAGGTACCCGTCCCGGCTGATTCCGCGTTGCTGACACTCGACCATCACGTCCCGGATGTGCAGCAGTCGCGCCCGGACCTCCGACTCGGGCCGGAGGGCCCGTTCGTGCTCGAGCATCACCTCGCTGATCCCGAGTCCGTAGTGCTCGCTGAGTTCGAGCAATTCGCGAGCCGACCCGAACGACAGCGCGTTCGCGCCGGCGCCGACGGACATCGCCGGTTCGGCGCCGGTGACGACGAAGCCGCCGCCGATCGAGAAGTACGTCCGCGTGTGCAGTTCGCGATCGTCCACCCCGGTGGCGGTGAGGGTCATCCCGTTGGGGTGAAAATCCAGCACCGTCAACGGATGCAGCACCATCTCGTCCTCGGCGAGCGGGATGTCGACCGTCCCGCCGAGGCGGATCCGCCGGCTCGCCCGCACCTCGTCGAGCCGCGTCTCCATCTCCTCGGTGGCGATGGTTTCCGGCCGATACCCTTCGAGGCCGAGGAGGATCGCCGACATGGTGCCGTGGCCGGCGCCGGTCGCCGCGAGCGAGCCGTACAGGTCGACACGGACACCGGCGACGTCCCCGAGAACGCCGAGCGCGCCGAGGTCGTCGACGAACGTCCCCGCCGCCCGCATCGGCCCGACCGTGTGTGAACTGGAGGGGCCGATGCCGACGGAAAAGAGGTCGAAGACGCTGATGGTCATCCCTACAGCTCCGGGTAGAGGGGGTATTTGTCCGCGAGGACCCGGACCTGGGCAGCCAATCCGGACGTGTCCGCGTCGGCGGGTGCGACGAGGGCCTGCGCGATCAGGTCGGCGACCGTCACGAAGTCGTCCCGGCCGAAACCGCGCGCCGCGAGTGCCGGTGTGCCGATGCGCAGGCCGGACGTCACCATCGGCGGCCGCGGGTCGAACGGAACGGCGTTGCGGTTGACCGTGATTCCGATCGCGTCGAGGCGGTCCTCGGCCTGCTGCCCGTCGATGTCGGCGTCCCGGAGGTCGACGAGGACGAGGTGCACGTCCGTGCCGCCGGTGAGGACGCTGATGCCGGCTTCCTTGACGTCGGGGCGGCTGAGGCGGTCGGCGAGGACCTTCGCCCCTTCGAGGCAGCGTTCCTGACGTTCCGCGAACTCGGGTTCGGCGGCCATCTTGAATGCCGTTGCCTTACCTGCGATCACGTGCTCGAGCGGCCCGCCCTGCTGGCCGGGGAAGACCGCCGAGTTGATCTTCTTCGCGATGGCCGCGTCGCCCGTCAGGATGATGCCGCCGCGGGGCCCGCCGAGCGTCTTGTGCGTCGTCGACGTCACGACGTGCGCGTGCGGCACCGGGGACGGGTGGAATCCGGTGGCCACCAGGCCGGCGAAGTGGGCCATGTCGACCATCAGGTACGCGCCGACCTCGTCCGCGATCGCCCGGAACCGGGCGAAGTCCAACTGGCGCGGGTAGGCCGACCAGCCGGCGATGATCAGTTGCGGCCGGTGTTCGCGCGCGGCCTTCGCGACCTCGTCCATGTCGATGAGGTAGTCCTGCTCGGACACCCCGTACGCGGCCACGTTGTAGAGCTTGCCGGAGAAGTTCAGCCGCATGCCGTGGGTGAGGTGGCCGCCGTCGGCGAGGGAGAGGCCGAGGATGGTGTCGCCCGGATTGATCAGCGCGTGCATCACCGACGCGTTCGCGGTGGCGCCGGAATGCGGTTGCACGTTGGCGTATTCCGCGGCGAACAAGGCCTTGACACGGTCGATGGCGAGCTGCTCGATGGAGTCGACGTGCTCGCAGCCGCCGTAGTAGCGGCGCCCCGGGTAGCCCTCCGCGTACTTGTTGGTCAGCACCGAACCCTGCGCCTGCATGACCGCGAGCGGCGCGTGGTTCTCCGACGCGATCATCTCCAGGCCGGTGCGCTGACGATCGAGTTCCTTGCCGATCAGCGCGGCGACGTCCGGGTCGAAGTCCGCGAGGTCACGGTTCAGGACGCTCATGCGTTCGCTCCGTTCTTCTCGGCGTACTCGGCGGCGGTGAGGAGCTCTCCGGCCGCGGACGGCTGGACGGCGAACAGCCAGCCCTCCCCATACGGGTCGGAGGTGACCAGGCCGGGGTCGTCGACGGCGGCAGTGTTGATCAGGGTCACCCGGCCGCTCACCGGCGGGTACAGCTCGGAGACGGTCTTGGTGGACTCCACCTCACCGCACGATTCGCCGGCGACGATGGTCGTCCCGACCTCGGGCAGATCGACGAAGACGAGTTCGCCGAGCGAGTTGACGGCGACGGACGTGATGCCGACGCGGACGGGCTCGTCGGGGAGATCGGCGCCCGGCGCGATCAGGACCCATTCGTGGTCGTCGGTGTAGCTGCGGTCGTCGGGGAAGGCTGCTGAAGACATGGCGGTACCTTTTTCGGGGCCGAAGGGAGTGGGAGGGTTCAGGAACGGCGGTAGAACGGCGATGGGGTGACCACGAACGGTTCCTTCTTGCCGCGGATGTCGACGGTCAGTTCGGTGCCGGGCTCACGGAACGCGATGTCGACGAATGCCAGCGCGATCGGATGTCCGAGCGTCGGGGACAGGGCGCCGGACGTGATCGTGCCGACGGCCGCTCCGCCGGTCGCGTCGTGAACGGTGTATTCGGCGCGGGCGGCGCGGCGTCCGGTGCCTGCGAGACCGATGAGCACCCGCTGCGGGGCCTGCTCCGACAACGTCTGCAGGGCGTCGCGGCCGACGAACTCCTTGTTCAGCCGGACCACCTTGCCGAGACCGGCCTCGTACGGGTTCGTGTCGAGGGTCAGTTCGTGCCCGTAGAGCGCCATTCCGGCCTCGAGCCGCAGGGTGTCGCGGCACGCGAGACCCGCGGGGACGCCGTCCCGCTCCGTGGTGGCGGCCAGCAGTGCGCGCCACAACGCCACCGACTGTGCGTTCGGCACGTACAGCTCGAAGCCGTCCTCACCGGTGTAGCCGGTGCGGGCCAGGAGGACGTCGATGTCGGCGACGACCGCGCGGGTGACCGCGTAGTACTTCAGTTCCGCGACGGTCTCCAACTGCAGGGCGGGAACGAGGGACTGCACGATGTTCTGCGCGGCCGGTCCTTGCACCGCGATCAGCGCGGTCTCCGCGGACTGGTCGTCGACGTTCGCCGAGAAACCGTCGGCGCGTGCCGCCAGTTCGCGGTACACGGCCGGGGCGTTCGCGGCGTTCGCGACCACCAGGAAGTGCTCGTCGGCGAGCCGGTAGACGACGAGATCGTCGATCACGCCGCCGTCCGCGTTGCACAGGAGCGAGTATTTGGCCCGTCCGACACCGATCTTCGACAGCTCGCCGGCCAGGGCGTAGTCCAGCAGTGCGCCGGACTCTGTTCCGGTGACGGCGATCTCACCCATGTGCGAGAGGTCGAACAGTCCGGCGGACTTACGGACGGCGTGGTGTTCGGCGAGTTCGCTGTCGTACTTCAGCGGCATCTGCCAGCCCGCGAAGTCGGTGAAATGCGCTCCGAGAGCGCCGTGCTCGTCCAGTAGCGGGGACGTGGGTGTCGTGGTGACGGTCATGCGAAGGCCTCCTCGGGGGTCTCGGCGAGCGCCCCGGATTTTGCTGCTGCGGTTTTGATTGGCAGTTCGATGTCGGTGGTGTTCTCGAAGGCCTCGGGCGCGGGGCACGAGCACACGAGGTTGCGGTCGCCGTGCACGCCGTCGATACGGCGAACCGGGGGCCAGTACTTGCCGGCACGCAGCGACGCGACGGGGAAGGCCGCCAGGTGCCGCGGGTAGGGCAGATCCCAGTTGTCGGCGGTGACCTGATCCGCGGTGTGCGGGGCCTGACGCAGTGGGCTGCGTTCGAGCGGCCACACGCCGTCGCCGACCAGGTCGATTTCGCCGCGGATCGAGATCATCGCCTCGATGAAGCGGTCGAGTTCGGCCAGATCCTCGGATTCGGTGGGCTCCACCATCAGGGTGCCGCTGACGGGGAACGAGAGGGTGGGGGCGTGGAAACCGTAGTCGATCAACCGCTTTGCCACGTCCTCGGCGGTCACGCCGGTGGCCTTCGTGACGGGTCGCAGGTCCAGGATGCATTCGTGCGCCACCAGACCCGAGGGTCCCGTGTAGAGGACGGGGAAGTGCGCGTCGAGCGCCTTCGCGACGTAGTTGGCGGCCAGCACCGCGGACTTGGTGGCCTCCGTCAGCCCGTCCGGGCCCATCAGGGCGATGTACGCCCACGTGATCGGCAGGATGCCGGCGGAGCCGTAGTTGGCCGCCGACACCGGAGTGCCGAGTTGGTCTCCGCCGAGCGGGTTGCCGGGCAGGAACGGCGCCAGATGCTTACGCACCGCGACCGGTCCGACGCCGGGTCCGCCGCCGCCGTGCGGGATGCAGAACGTCTTGTGCAGGTTCAGGTGCGACACGTCGCCGCCGAACTTCCCGGGCTGGGCCAGGCCGACGAGCGCGTTGAGGTTGGCGCCGTCGACGTACACCTGGCCGCCGGCCTCGTGCACGAGGTCGCACACCGTCCGCACGTCGTTCTCGTACACACCGTGGGTGGACGGGTAGGTGAGCATGATCGCGGCGATGGTGCCCTCGTGGGCGGCGATCTTCGCGCGCAGGTCGCCCAGGTCGATGTTGCCGTTGGTCGCCGTCGCGACCACGACCACCCGCATGCCCGCCAGCACCGCGGATGCGGCGTTGGTGCCGTGCGCGGACTGCGGGATGAGGCAGATGTCGCGTCCGTGGTCGCCGCGGCTGTCGTGGTAGCCGTTGATGGCCAGCAGACCGGCCAGTTCGCCCTGCGATCCGGCGTTGGGCTGCAACGACACCCGGTCGTATCCGGTGATCTCACCCAGCCACCGCTCGAGGCCGCGGATGAGCTGCAGGTAGCCGCTGGTCTGTTCGACCGGGGCGTACGGGTGGATGGACGCGAACCCGGGCCAGCTGATCGGCTCCATCTCCACGGCGGAGTTGAGCTTCATCGTGCACGAGCCGAGCGGGATCATGGTGCGGTCCAGCGCGAGGTCCTTGTCCGACAGCGCGCGCAGGAAGCGCAGCATCGCCGTCTCGGACCGGTGCTCGTGGAACACGGGGTGCTGCAGGTAGTTCGACGTGCGAAGCAGCGACCGCGGCAGCGCGGAGACCGTTCCCGCCTGGGCTCGTGCGCCGAACGCGGACAGGACCCGGTCGACGATCTCGTCGGTGGTGCACTCGTCGCAGGCGACCGCGACGTGGTCCGAATCGACCAGCCTCAGGTTGATGCCGGCGCGGTCGGCGCGGTCGACGACGTCGCGCGCCCCGGCCGGAACGTGCACCAGCACGGTGTCGAAGAAGCTGTCGTGGACCACCGAGTGTCCCGCCGTGCGGAGGCCGCCCGCGACGGACGTGGCATGTCCGTGTACCCGAGTCGCGATGGCACGCAGCCCTTCCGGGCCGTGATAGGCGGCATACATGGCGGCGACGTTCGCGAGGAGCGCCTGCGCGGTGCAGATGTTGCTCGTCGCCTTGTCACGCCGGATGTGCTGTTCGCGGGTCTGCAGTGCCAGCCGGTAGGCGGTCTTCCCGTCGACGTCGACGGACACACCGACGAGCCGGCCGGGGAGCATGCGCTCGAGTCCGCCGCGCACGGCCATGTACCCGGCGTGCGGCCCACCGAAGAACAGCGGCACACCGAAACGCTGGGCGGATCCCACCGCGATGTCGGCACCCTGCTCGCCGGGCGGCGTCAGCAGCGTCAGCGACAGCAGGTCGGCCGCGACCGTGGTCAGCGCGCCGCGCTCCTGGGCGGCGGCGATGAGCGGGGCCAGATCGCGCACGTGGCCGCTGGCGCCGGGCGCCTGGAACACGACGCCGAACAGGTCACCGTCCGGAAGACCGCCGGTCAGGTCGGCCACCTCGACGTCGATGCCCACCGACTTGGCCCGGCCGCACACCACCGCGAGGGTTTGCGGCAGACAGTCGGCGTCGACGACGACGCGGGACGTCCCCGACTTCGCCTTGTTCGCGCGCCGCATCAGCAGCACCGCCTCCATCACCGCGGTGGCCTCGTCCAGCAGGGACGCGCCCGCGAGGGGGAGGGCCGTCAGGTCTTCGATGACCGTCTGGAACGTCAGCAGCGCCTCGAGCCTGCCCTGGGAAATCTCCGGCTGATACGGCGTGTACGCGGTGTACCAGGCCGGCGACTCGAGCATGTTGCGGCGCAGAACTGCGGGGGTGATGGTGTCGTGGTAACCGAGGCCGATCATCTGGACGCGGGTCTCGTTGCGCTCCGACAGCGTCCGCAGGTCGGACAGCACCTGCTGCTCGGACCGCGCCACCGGCAGGTCCATGGCCTCCGAGCTGCGGATCTGATCAGGCACCGCGGCATCGATGAGCTGATCGAGCGTGTCGTAACCGAGGGCGCCAAGCATGCGCTGGGTGGCGGAAGCGTCGGGGCCGATGTGGCGTGACGGAAAATCGCTGGTGAGAGGCGCGCTGCGATGCGCGTGGCGGGATTCGACTGACACGAGGTGACTCCGGTTTCGTTGAGTCCGGACCGCACCGGACATCGACAAGGGGGCACCTCCCCGCTCTGTCCTGAAACCTGAGAGTTTGGGCGCACCGCATGAGCGGCGTGCTCTTCACCTTCGGTAAGTACCGGCCTGCGGCCGATTCTGTTCTCCAGAGTTGCCTCTACGCTGCGGTACTGGGGCCTGAGAGATTCCCGGGGAGGAAGTTGCTCCTACGGCGCCTCCGAAAAGGAGGTTCTCCCGCTGCGCGTCAACGGCGTATTCAGTTGTGGTTGGCCAAACAGTACACAGGCGTGGCGGGTTTGTCTCCCCAGGCTCCGTCCCGGGCGCCGAGCGGGCGGCGATGTTGCCAAAACGCCTCGTCGTTTGGCATCCTCGATTCATCCTCGCTCGGACGTGACCGCACACGCCGCTCGGTGAGAGCCCAGACAGCCTCGAGTGCAACGGTTGTCGTCGTGTGCTCGCCTTCCCCCTCACTTTCCCTCGTGCCGTGCTGCCGGGGGTCGCATACCGACCGGTTTCGTCCGGTCGTAGGAGTTCTCCCAACATGACTGCACACCCCGAGGGCCGCCGCCTGCTCCGCCTCGAAGTCCGCAACGCCCAGACCCCGGTCGAACGCAAACCGTCGTGGATGAAGGTTCAGATGCGGACCGGCCCCGAATACCGTGATCTCGCCGCCCTCGTCGAACGCGAGAACCTGAACACCGTCTGTCAGGAAGCTGGATGTCCCAACATCTTCGAATGCTGGGAGGACCGCGAGGCGACGTTCCTCATCGGCGGCAGCCAATGCACCCGACGGTGTGACTTCTGCCAGATCGACACCGGACGTCCCGCGGCCCTCGATCGGGGAGAACCCCGGCGGGTCGCGGAATCGGTGCAGACCATGGGCCTCCGGTACGCCACCGTCACCGGCGTGGCGCGCGACGATCTGCCCGACGGCGGCGCCTGGCTGTACGCCGAGACGGTCCGGCAGATTCACGAACTGTGTCCGGGGACCGGCGTCGAACTGCTGATCCCGGATTTCAATGCCGACGCCGCACAGTTGCGCGAGGTGTTCGGCACCCGCCCGGAGGTACTCGCGCACAATGTGGAGACCGTTCCCCGGATCTTCCGTCGCATCCGGCCTGCCTTCACCTACGAGCGTTCCCTCGACGTGATCACACGCGCGCGGGAGGACGGTCTGATCACCAAGTCGAACCTGATCCTCGGGATGGGGGAGACCACGGACGAGGTGATCCAGGCACTCCGGGACCTGCACGCCGCCGGCTGCCAGTTGATCACGATCACGCAGTACCTCCGGCCCTCGGCCCGGCATCATCCGGTGGAGCGGTGGGCGAAACCGGAGGAGTTCGTGATGCTCGACGGGGTCGCCCGCGAGATCGGATTCCTCGGCGTTCTGTCCGGCCCGCTCGTGCGGTCGTCCTACCGGGCGGGCCGCCTGCACGCCGAAGCGGTCGCCGCGACCGCAATTCACTGAATCCCATTCTCTTCCATTTCAGCAAGGAGTCCCCATGTCCAACCGATCTGCAGATGTCGTCATCCTCGGCGGCGGTTCCGGCGGCTATGCGTCCGCGATCCGCTCGGCCGAACTGGGCCGTTCGGTCATTCTGATCGAAGAGAACGAACTCGGCGGCACCTGCCTGCATCAGGGGTGCATTCCGACCAAGGCGCTGCTGCATTCCGCCGAGGTCGCCGACAGTGCCCGCACGGCCGCGCAGTTCGGGGTCGACGTCACGTTCGGCGGGGTCGACCTCGACAAGGTGCTGAGCTATCAGAACGCCATCGTCACCCGCCTGCACAAGGGCTTGCAAGGTCTCGTCGATTCCCACGGCATCACCGTCGTCAACGGACGCGGACGGCTGGTCGGTCCCAACGGTGTCGAGGTCGACGGCGAGGTGATCACCGGCGGGGCTGTCGTCCTGGCGACGGGCTCGTCTCCGAAGACGTTGCCGGGCATCAGCATCGGCGGTAGGGTCGTCACCAGCGATCAGGCGCTCGTGCTGCCGACGGTCCCGAAGAAGGCGATCATCCTCGGCGGCGGCGTCATCGGCGTCGAATTCGCCAGTGTGTGGGCGTCGTTCGGTGCGTCGGTGACGATCGTCGAGGCGATGCCGAGGCTGGTCCCGAACGAGGACGAGACGGTCTCCAAATACCTGGAGCGGGCGTTCCGTCGTCGCAAGATCGCCGCGAAGACCGGGGTGCGGGTCACCGAGGTGGCGCAGGACGAGGACGCGGTGACCGTCATCCTCGACTCCGGCGACGTGCTCGACGCCGACGTCGTACTGGTCGCGGTGGGCCGCGGTCCGAACACCGCCTCGATGGGGTACGAGGAGACCGGGGTGGTCCTCGACCGGGGATTCGTGGTGACCAGCGACCGGCTGCGCACCACGGTGCCGAACGTCTATGCCGTCGGCGACATCGTGCCCGGCCTCCAGCTCGCGCACCGCGGCTTCCAGCAGGGCATCTTCGTGGCGGAGGAGATCGCCGGGCTCCGTCCGGACGTCATCGACGAGACCGGCATCCCCCGCGTCACGTACTCCCACCCCGAGGTCGCGTCGGTCGGGTTGACCGAGACCGCGGCGCGGGAGAAGTTCGGCGACGAGATCCGGACGGTCGTCTACGACCTCGCCGGCAACGGCAAGAGTCAGATCCTCAAGACGTCGGGGGCGGTCAAACTCGTGGTGACGCCGGACGGCGTCGTGGTCGGTGTGCACATGGTCGGCGACCGCGTCGGCGAGCTGATCGGCGAGGCGCAGATGCTGTACAACTTCGGGGTCGACGCCGCCCAGGCGGCGAAGTTCGTGCACGCCCACCCCACCCAGGGCGAGGCCCTCGGCGAGGCACTGCTGGCGGTGGCCGGCAAACCGCTGCACGTCCACGCCTAGGCCCTCCGGGCCCGTGAGTGGTTAACGAGTCTCTGCACTCGTCAACCACTCACGGGTGGAGGAGCCGCCGGTCTTCTCGAATCGCAGTCGCGACACGGCAATTCCGGCGA
Source organism: Rhodococcus sp. P4_B6 (assembly GCF_056402215.1). Lineage (NCBI taxonomy): Bacteria > Bacillati > Actinomycetota > Actinomycetes > Mycobacteriales > Nocardiaceae > Rhodococcus > Rhodococcus sp. P4_B6. The sequence continues at coordinate 31,729 of NZ_JBFUHV010000152.1, forward strand.
GCAGGAAGGACACGGCGACGAGGATGTACAGCTGCGTGGGCGACCAGTCGCGGTCGAGGAGGGCGCCCGCGACGATCGGGGACGCAATGGCGCCGACGCGTCCGATGCCGATGCCCCAGCCGACTCCGGTGGCCCGGACGGCCGGGGAGTAGACCGACGGGGTGATCGCGTACAGCCCGGCGATGCAGCCGTTGGCGAAGACGCCGATGAGGGCGCCGAGCCCGAACGCGACGACGATGGATGCGGTGGCGGGGACGAAGACGACGAGGAGCACCCCCGCGATCGCCAGGTAGGCGATGAGCACCCGCTTCAGGGCGAACCGCGCCGACAGCGCGCCGAGCAAGGTGGCGCCGAAGATGCCGCCGAGGTTGAGGAGCACGCCGCCGGTGACGCCCTGGTTCGCGGACATGCCCGCCTCGACCAGCAGTTTCGGCGTCCAACTGGTGACGAAGTAGAAGCCGAACATCGCCGTGAAGAACGCGAACCACACCAGGAGGGTGCTGCGGCGCCGCTCCGGGGAGAGGAGCACGCGCACCGCGAATCCGGCGTCCGCAGCGGCAGCGGCGGCGGCGCGCGGTGCGGGCAGCTCGTCGAGGGGCGGCTGACCGGCCCGCCGCGCGAACGCGTTGATCCGGTCCAGGGCATTGGCCGGGCGACGCACGAGCAGAAAGTCGATCGATTCGGGGAGCCGCGCATAGACGACGGGGATGATCACGGCCGTGCACACACCGCCGAACAGGAACACCGAGCGCCACCCGAGCGAGTTCTGCAGCACGACGGCGATGATGCCGCCGAGGGTGGCGCCGACGGCGTACCCGGTGGAATTGAGGCTCACGGCCAGCCCGCGCCAGCGGTTCGACGCGTACTCACTGGCAATGACGTTGCTGCTGGCGAGGATTCCGCCGATTCCGACGCCGGTGAGCGCGCGGAGCAGACCGAGTTGCATCGCGTTCTGGCTGACCGCCGACAGCAGCATGCCCGACGACGCCAGCGCCAGGCACAGCAGGATCATGGCGCGGCGACCGATGGTGTCTGCCCACGGCGCCAGGAACAGCGACCCCGCGGCCATGCCGAACAGCCCGGCGCTGAGCAGGAGGCCGACGACGGAGCCGGACAGAGCCCACTCCTGCGACACCGACTGGGCGGTGAACGCCATGACGAGAACGTCGAAGCCGTCGAGCACGTTGAGTAGACCGCAGATGGCGATGGCGCCCCATTGGTAGCGCGTCATCGGACTGCTGTCGATGCGTTCGCGTAGGTCGAATTGCATGCGCGGGACCTGCTCTTCCTCGGAGGTGGGCTGTGATGTGGCTCACGACCCACTTACCGTGGCTGACAGGTCACCCGTTTCCAACTCCGATTCCGAATGTCGGAAGACACCACCCGTGAGTACTTGTTAACCGCGGGGGGGCTGTTGCAAAATTCCGGGTCGGGGTGTCCGCGTGTCACCCTGGTCTGACCTGGGGTTTCCTGGATAATGTGTTGGTGGCCAAGGGATATCGACCGGTGAATCGTGATCAGCAGTTCCTGTTGCCGCCGGACATGCGGGAGTGGGTGCCGCCCACGCATCCGGTGTGGACGGTGATCGAGATCGTCGACTCCCATCTCGACACCTCGGCGTTCCACGCTTCTCGTCGCACCGGGGG
>NZ_JBFUHV010000153.1:0-21219 GCF_056402215.1 Rhodococcus sp. P4_B6
GTCGTCGGGTTTGCCGGTGTCGATCTGGCAGAAGTCGCAGCGGCGGGTGCACTGTTCACCGCCGATGAGGAACGTCGCCTCGCGGTCTTCCCAGCATTCGTAGATGTTGGGGCAGCCGGCTTCTTCGCAGACGGTGTGCAGACCCTCGCGTTTGACGAGGCTTTTGAGCTCGGAGTATTCCGGGCCCATCTTCGCTCTCGTCTTGATCCAGTTGGGTTTGCGTTCGATCGGAGTCTCCGCATTTCGGATCTCGAGGCGGAGCAGTTTGCGTCCTTCTGGGGCCACAGTCACGGAGACGATGGTACGCCCGGCCCGTCGCACCCGGCGGGCCGGGGAGCGGAGGTCAACCGTACTGAACAGTAGTGAAGGTGGGTGCGGAGGACGTCGTCTCCGCGGCGGCGGAGTCGAACGTCACCCGCTCGATGTCGTGGTCGGTCACCGGAAGTTCGCCGTCGAGTGCGGCGACGACGGCCGCCGTCACCGCGGGTGTGACCTCCTCGACCGTGACGTCGCGGCCCAGTTCCCGCGACAGCGACGTCACCCCGGCGTCGCGGATGCCGCACGGGATGATCGCGTCGAAGCCCGTCAGAACGGAGTTGCAGTTGAGCGAGAAGCCGTGCAGAGCGACACCGCGCTGCACCCGCACCCCGATCGCCGCGACCTTCCGCTCGGGCAGCCACTGCCCGTTGTCGAGGGACGCGGGCAGCCACACGCCGGAGCGGCCGTCCACTCGGCCGCAGACGATGCCGAGGTCGGTGCACACGGAGATCAGCGCCTGCTCGAGCCTGCGGACGTAGCGCACGACGTCGACCGGTTCGGCGAGCTTGACGATCGGGTAGCCCACCAGCTGTCCCGGGCCGTGCCAGGTGATCTTCCCGCCGCGGTCGACGTCGATGACGGGAGTGCCGTCGGTGGGACGATCCTCCGGTTCGGTGCGGCGTCCCGCGGTGTAGACGGCGGGGTGTTCGAGCAGGAGCAGCGTGTCGGTGCCCACGCTCTCGGCGCGCTGCGCCGCCAGCTCGCGCTGTCGGTCCCAGGCGTCGACGTACCCGATCGTGCCGAGGTGTTCGACGGAGATCGGAGAGGGGCTGAAACGGGCGGATTGTGTCGCGCTGCTCATGCGCTAGAGGTTACGCCGGGCCGGTGGCCGTACCGCCACGAGCCGGGTTCACCGCACGAGGGCGGCGTCGAGCGCTTCCCCGATGGTGTTGTGCCGGAACCGGAATCCCGCGTTCTCGAGCACCGTCGGGATCGCGCGCTGCCCGGCCAGAATGCCTTCCTGCGCGAACTCGCCCACCAGCGCGCTGAGCGCGAACCCGGGCACGATCCACGGGGCGGGGCGGTGCATCGTCCGCGAGACCGCGCCGTTGAACTGCGCGTTGGTGACGGGTGCCGGGCCGGTGACGTTCACGGGACCGGCCACGTCGTCGCGGGAGAGCACGAACTTGATCGCATCGACCTCGTCCTCCAACGAGATCCACGACAGGTACTGGCGGCCGTTGCCGAGCCGGCCGCCGAGCCCGAACGAGTACAGGGTCTTCAGCCGGCCGAGCAGGCCGCCGTGGGGGGACAGGACGATGCCACTGCGCAGCCGCACCGTCCGGATCTTCGAGTCGTCGGCGGGGGCCGTCGCGGCCTCCCAGTCGCGGCAGGTGTCCGCGAGGAAACCCGTCCCGGACGGCGAGGTCTCGTCGACGACGCGGTCGCCGGTGTCGCCGTAGTAGCCGACGGCGCTCGCATTCACGAACACGGGAACCCCGGCCTCGGCGACAGCCTCGGCCAGGACGTCGGTGGCGGCGATCCGGCTGTCCCGGATCAGTTGCTTGTATGCGCCGGTCCAGCGTTTGTCGCCGATCCCGACGCCGCACAGATTCACGACCGCGTCGGCGTCCACGAGGATCCCGGTGTCGAGCCGGTCCTTCTGCGGATCCCAGCGGGACTCGTCGGGACCCGCCGACGACCGGCGGACCAGACGGACGACGTCGTGACCGTCGCCGCGGAGGGACGAGACGAGAGCGGTGCCAATCAGCCCGGAGGATCCGGCGATGACCACGCGCATGTGCAACAGCCTCCTTCACAGCGCAGGGGCACCATCCCTGCTGGAAATGGTGCCCCTGCGAAACTACGTTCGGCTCGAAGTCCGGTGACGGATCAGAGGCCGAGATCGGCCTCGAACGCGCCCTGCTCCAGACGCTGCTTGATCGTGGTCAGGAAGCGGCCGGCGTCGGCACCGTCGACGAGACGGTGATCGTAGGTCAGCGGCAGGTAGCACATCGAGCGGACGCCGATGCTCTCGCTGCCGGACTCGTCGGTCACGACCACGGGACGCTTGACGATCGCACCGGTTCCGAGCATCGCGGCCTGCGGGGGCACGAGGATCGGGGTGTCGAACAGGGCGCCCTGGCTGCCGATGTTCGTGATCGTGAACGTGCCACCGGACAGCTCGTCCGGCTTGAGCCCACCGGAGCGGGCGCGCTTGGCGATGTCCGCGATGGCGCGGGCCAGTCCGGCCAGCGACAGGTCGCCGGCGTTGTGGATCACGGGGGACAGCAGGCCCTGGTCGGTGTCGACCGCGATGCCCAGGTGCTCGGCGTCGTAGTAGGTGATCTGCTTGTTCGCCTCGTCGTAGCTGGCGTTGACGTTCGGGTGCGACTTCAGCGCCTCGACGACGGCCTTCGCGAAGAACGGGAGGAACGTGAGCTTGACGCCCTCGCGCTCGACGAAGGTGTTCTTGGCCTGCGCGCGCAGGGCCGCGATCTTGGTGACGTCGACCTCGAAGGTCTGGGTGAGCTGCGCCGTGCTCTGCAGCGACTCCCGGGTCTTCGTGGCGGTGATCTGGCGAATCCGGTTGGCCTTCTGCGTGGTTCCGCGCAGGTGGGCCAGCTCGGGGCGGACCCCGGCGGAGGCGGCTGCCGGAGCAGCGGCGGCAGGCCGTGCGGCGGCAGGCGCGGCAGCGGCGGCCGGTGCCTTCTTGGCTTCGGCGGCAGCGAGAACGTCCTGCTTACGGATGCGGCCACCGACTCCGGTGCCCGTGACCGAGGACAGATCGACGCCGTTGTCCGCGGCGAGCTTACGTACCAGCGGGGTGACGTACGGGGTGCTGTCCCCGGACGTCGCCGCGGGAGCGGGTGCAGCGGCGGCGGGAGCAGGCGCGGATGCTGCCGGTGCGGCGGCCGGAGCCGGAGCGCTCTGGGCGGGTGCGGGCTTCGCCGGTTCCGGGGCCGGAGCGGGCTTCGCGGGCTCGGGGGTGGGCTCGGGCTTCGGTGCCGCGGCCGGCTTGGCGGCGGGCGCACCCGAACCGATCACGGCGAGCTGACCGCCGACGGAGACGGTGTCGTCTTCCTCGGCGCTGATCTCGAGAAGCGTGCCTGCGACGGGGGACGGGATCTCCGTGTCGACCTTGTCGGTGGACACCTCGACGAGCGGCTCGTCCACGGCGACCTCGTCGCCGACGGCCTTGAGCCAGCGGGTGACGGTGCCCTCGGTGACGGACTCACCCAGTTCGGGCATGTTCACCGCGGTGCCGTCGGCGGAACCGCCGCCGGACGCTGCGGGCGCGGGCTCTGCGGCCGGGGCCTCCGCGGCGGGAGCCGGCTCTGCGGCGGGCTCTGCGGCGGCGGGTGCGGGAGCGGAGTCGGAGGCGGGAGCCTCACCGGCGTCGCCGATCACGGCAAGTTCGCCACCGATTTCGACGGTGTCGTCTTCCTGAGCAACGATCTTGCTGAGAACGCCGGCCACGGGAGACGGGATTTCCGTGTCCACCTTGTCCGTGGAGACTTCGAGCAAGGGTTCGTCAACTTCGACCGTGTCTCCTTCCTGCTTGAGCCACCGCGTGACAGTTCCCTCGGTGACACTCTCACCAAGCGCTGGCATCTGGACGGAGAAGGCCATGTCTTTTGACTCCTCGACAGTTGTGTTCGGGTTGTTGAATTTTGTCGACTTGTGGTCGTGAACCATTGTGCTCGAGATGCACGTGTCTTGCGTCTACTTGCAGGTAATTCCGATTCGTCGTCACCCACTCGCTGTGTCGGCGCTCCACATCTTTCCATTGATCCGACGGGCGCGTCCGCCGAGGGGGACCCCCCGACGACTCCGGTGTGTCGCCACGTAATCCCTACTGGCCGGTAGTTTTCGTGCGCGGCGGAAACCGGACGTTCGCTGGCAAACTTGGAGGACATCGCGGGCGCCGTCCCGCGTACGCACTCGAGGAGGCTCGACGTGGGGTTGTTCGACCGTTTCTCGCGGCCTCGGTCCGGCCGATCTCAGGCGTCCCCGGAGGATGCCGCCCATCTCGCGAACTGGACTCGCACGCACCTCGGTGTAGAGGCGTACGTGGAACCCCGGACGACAGTGACCGAAGTCACCGTCGTGCTCGTCGCGGCGGACGGCGAGTGGACCCGGCGCCGGGTGGGCGGCGAACGCGGCGCCCGCAAACTCGGGGAGGATCTCCGCATCCCGGTGTACGACGTCCGCAAGACCGGCTACCCGCAGCGGATGCGCGACCACGACGCGCGGCGCCGCATCGAGCGGAAGCGGGAGCGCGAACGCGACCTGTAGGCGGCTCCGCCGCCCGTGCGCCTTTGTGGTTGCTGGAACAACCGGAAAGGCGCACGAGCCCGGAGGGCCTAACCGTTGGCGGCGATGTCCTCGATCACCGAGATCATGGTGCGCACCGGCACGCCGGTGCCGCCGCGGCCGGTGTAACCCCACGGTCCCGACGAGTTGTAGGCCGGTCCGGCGACGTCGATGTGCGCCCACTGGACGCCGTCGGCGACGAACTCCTTCAGGTACAGGGCCGCCGCGAGCATGCCGCCCCAGCGGTGATTCGTGACGTTGGCGAGGTCGGCGATCTTCGAGTCGAGGTCCGAGCGCAGTTCGGCGGGCATCGGCATGGCCCACGCGTTCTCACCGATCGTCTGGGAGATGGCGGCGACGCGGTCGCGGAACTCGTCGGTGCCCATGACGCCGGGGGTCCGGTTGCCCAGTGCCACCATCTGCGCGCCGGTAAGCGTCGCCGTGTCGATCAGGTAGTCGGGTTCGTCCTCGCAGGCGCGGACGATGGCGTCGGCGAGGACGAGGCGTCCCTCCGCGTCGGTGTTGATGACCTCCACCGTGGTTCCGCCGTACTGGGTGAGGACGTCGCCGGGGCGCTGCGCGGTGGACGACGGCATGTTCTCGGCCATCGGGACGGTGGCGGTGACGTCAACGGGCAGTCCGAGTTTGGCGGCGAGGACCACGGTCGCGACAACGGCTGCGGCGCCGCCCATGTCGGACGTCATGTTCTCCATGCCTGCGGCGGGCTTGATGGAGATGCCGCCGGTGTCGAACGTGATGCCCTTGCCGACGAGCGCGACCTTGGGGGCGTTCCGCTTCTTGGCGGAGTAGCTGAGGCGGACCAGTCGCGGCAGGCGGGACGAGCCCTTGCCTACTCCGAGGATGCCGCCGTACCCGTTCTTTTCGAGCGCCTTCTCGTCCAGGACCTCGACCTTCAGTCCCGCGTCGGTGCCGAGTGTCTTTGCGCGGTCGGCGAATTCGGCGGGGAAGAGGTGGCTCGGGGGTGTGTTGACGAATTCGCGTGCGGTGGCGACGGCTTCGGCGATCGCCGACGAGCGTGCGAGGGTGTCCTTCGCCTCCTTCGCCCGCGGGGACGACACCAGCAGCTCCACCCGGGAGACGGGCTGTGCGTCCGGGCCGGGAGCGGACTTCGCGGACTTGAATTCGGTGAACCGGTACGCGCCGAGGGCGAAACCTTCGGCTGCCGCACCGAGATCGAGCACGGACAGGGTGGTCGCGACAGTGCCGACACCGCTGAGCGAACGCGCCGCGGCGCCCGCGGACTTGCGGATCTGCTCGGCGTCGAGTTTCTCGGCCGAACCGAGTCCGACGGCGAGCACGCTGTCGACCGGCAGCGTGCCGGGTGCCGGGATGCGGGTGGTCTCCTCGGCCTTGCCGGAGGCGCCCACCGCGACGAGCGTGTCGAGCAGGTCGGTCAGCACCGATTCGTCGACGATGCCGTCTCCGAGCGCGATTTCGGGGCCGTCCGGGCTCGACGTCAGTCCGATCACCAACACGTCCACGCGCTTGCCGACGGTGCCGGCCAGTGCGAGTTGTGGTCCGAGGGGTCGGGCTGTGCGAGTGCTCACGGTGTCTCTCCTGCAGCGGTGGGGGATGAGTGGTGCCGGGTGGCCGACGTCCGTCCCGATGGTAGTGCTCCGCCGTCGTCGGCTACCCGGTGCGCGTCTACCCGGAGGTCCGATAGGTTGAGGCGCATGACCGAGGAGCAGTTGTCGCAGGGGCCCGTCCACGCCGTCCACGTCGAACTCGGGGCCACGTTCGCTCCGTTCGGTGGCTGGGAGATGCCCGTGTCGTATGCCGGCACCGTCGCCGAGCACACCGCGGTCCGTGAATCGGTCGGAGTGTTCGACGTCAGCCACCTCGGCAAGGCCCTCGTGCGGGGCAGCGGCGCCGCCGCGTTCGTGAACTCGGCGCTGACCAACGACCTCGACAAGATCGGGCCCGGCAAAGCGCAGTACACRCTGTGCTGCACGCCGTCGGGTGGAGTGATCGACGATCTGATCGCCTACTACGTGGGCCCCGACGAGGTGTTCCTCGTCCCCAACGCGGCCAACACCGCGGACGTGGTCGCGGCACTGGCCGCCGCCGCCCCCGACGGGGTCACTGTGGAGGACCAGCACCGGGACTTCGGCGTGATCGCCGTGCAGGGGCCGAAGTCGGTAGAGGTGCTCACCGCGCTCGGCCTGCCGACCGACATCGACTACATGGCCTTCACGGACGCCACCTGGGACGGCGTTCCCGTCCGTGTCTGCCGCAGCGGGTACACCGGCGAGATCGGCTTCGAGCTGCTGCCACGCTGGGAAGACAGCGAGAAGTTGTTCCGGGCGGCGGTCGAGCAGGTTCGCGCTCACGGCGGCCAGGTCGCCGGTCTCGGCGCCCGGGACACGCTGCGCACCGAGATGGGGTACCCGCTGCACGGGCACGAGTTGTCGCTCGAGATCTCGCCGCTCGAGGCGCGCTGCGGCTGGGCGATCGGCTGGAAGAAGCCGAAGTTCTGGGGCAGGGAGACTCTCGCCGACGAGAAAGCGTCCGGCCCGGCCCGCAGGCTGTGGGGCATCAAGGCGCTGGACCGCGGGGTCCTGCGCGCCGGTCAGACCGTGCTCCGCGACGGCGAGTCGATCGGCGAGACCACGTCGGGCACGTTCTCGCCCACGCTCAAGGTTGGGATCGCGCTGGCGCTGCTCGATTCCGGGTCCGGGGTGTCGGCCGGAGACGAGATCTCCGTGGACGTCCGGGGGCGCTCGCTGCGCGCCGAGGTGGTGTCCCCGCCGTTCGTGGAGATCAACACCAAGTAAGCACCTGTCGCGGACGACCTGTCGGCGGTGGGGCGGAGGAAGGCGTTCGATAAGATCACGAGCATGACAGGTGTCACCGAGTTCGTTCGCGTCCCGCATCCCGCCCCCACCTCCGACGAGGTACGGCGAGAGATACTGGCGGCGCCCGGATTCGGCCGGTACTTCACCGACCACATGGCGTCGATCACCTACTCCACGGAGCTCGGCTGGCACGACGCGAAGGTGGAGCCGTACGGGCCGCTCCAGCTCGACCCCGCCGCGATGGTCCTGCACTACGGACAGGCCATCTTCGAGGGTCTGAAGGCGTACCGGCAGCCGGACGGCGGCATCTCGACGTTCCGCATCGAGGCGAACGCCGAGCGGCTCGCGACGTCGGCTCGCCGTCTCGCGATGCCCGAGCTGCCGGAGGAGTTGTTCGTCAAGTCGATCACCGAACTGCTCGAGCTGGACCACGAGTGGGTGCCCGCGGCCGGCGGTGAGGACGCGCTGTACCTGCGCCCGTTCATGTTCTCCACCGAGGCCGGTCTCGGTGTGCGTCCGGCCGACGAGTACCGCTACCTGCTGATCGCCTCGCCCGCGGGCGCGTACTTCCCGCGGGGGGTGAAGCCGGTCAGCGTGTGGCTGTCGACGGAGTACGTCCGGGCCGCACCCGGCGGCACCGGTGCCGCCAAGTTCGCCGGCAACTACGCGGCGTCGCTCCTCGCGCAGGCGCAGGCCGCCGACGAGGGTTGCGACCAGGTGGTGTGGCTCGACGCGATCGAGCGGTCGTACGTGGAGGAGATGGGCGGTATGAACCTCTTCTTCGTGTTCGGCTCCGGATCCGACGCCCGCCTCGTGACGCCGTCCCTGTCCGGTTCGCTGCTGCCGGGGATCACCCGCAATTCGCTGCTGACCCTCGCGATCGACGCCGGTTTCGCGGTGGAGGAGCGGCGGATCAGCACCGACGAATGGCGCACCAAGACGAAGTCCGGCGAGATCACCGAGGTGTTCGCGTGCGGAACGGCGGCGGTCATCACGCCCGTCGGCCGGGTCAAGTCCGCCGAAGGTGAATTCACGATCGCCGACGGCGAGCCCGGCGAGGTCACCATGGCCCTGCGCGACACGCTGACCGGAATTCAGCGGGGAACGTTCGCCGACACCCACGGCTGGATGACCAAACTGCGCTGAGCCGTTGCGGCGGTCGACTGCGCTGAGCCGTTGCGGCGGTCGACTGCGCTGAGCCGTTGCGGCGGTCGGTCAGAAAGCGAGACCGATCGCCGAGACGGTGACGGTGATCTCGAGCGCGGCTCCGAGCACGTCACCGTTCAGGCCGGCGAATCGCCGGACGCAGTGGCCCACCAGCAGTGCGGTGAGTGTCAGCGCCACCGCCACGACGACCGGTCCCTGCCACCCCGGCGAGATGCACCACGCGCCCGCCGCGAGGAGCGGAACGGTCCAGGCGAGTCCGGTCCACGGCGACTGGGTTTCGGCGACCAGCGCGCCGAACCCTTCCGTGGAGGACGCGGGGATTCCGCGGCGGCAGGCGAACACGACCGCCACCCGCCCGGCCGCCACGGCGACGGCCACACCCGCGAACTGTCCTGCGGCGGCGAGAGATCCGAACGCCAGCCCCTGCGCGCCCAGGCAGATCACCAGGGCGCACACCCCGAACGGTCCCGCACCACCGCTGTGCATCACGGCCCGCGCCCGCTCCGGCGGCCCGTAGCAGCCGAGCCCGTCGACGCTGTCGGACAGTCCGTCGACGTGCATGCCGCGGGTGGCGAGGGCGTGCGCCCCGACCGTCACCAGGCCGGCGAGGGCGGGGTCGAGACCGGCGGACACGAGCACCCACAGCAGCCCCGCGGCCAGGGCGCCCAGCGCGATCCCCGTCACCGGCGCCGCGCGGATCGCGCGGCCTCCCGCCGCGCGGTCGACGGTGTCCGGTCCGCGCAGGGGGAGGACGGTCAGCCAGGAGAAGGCGAGCAGCACGCCCGTCACGGTCAGCCCGCGGTGTCGGCGGCGGAGTCGGTCCCGGTGCCGGAGTCGGTCCGGGTTTCGGAGCCGTCTTCGGCGTCGCGGGTGCTGACCCCGGCTTCTGCGAACGTCGCCATCTCCGCGAGTGTCGCGACGGCGGCCTGAAGGATCGGCAGTGCGGTGACGGCACCGGACCCCTCGCCGAGTCGCATGTCGAGTTCGAGGAGGGGGTCGAGTTGCAAATGCTTCAGCGCGATCGTGTGGGCCGGTTCGGTGGAACGGTGGCCGGCCAGCCACCACGCGCGGGCGCCGGGCGCCAGTTCCTCCGCAACCATCGCGGCCGCGGTCACGACGACGCCGTCGAGGATCACCGGCGTCCTGCGGGCGGAGGCCTGCGCGAGGAACCCGGCCATCGCGGCGAGGTCGGCGCCCGACACCGTGCGCAGGAGCGCCACCGTGTCCCGGACCACCGGCCGGGCGCGGCGCAGCGCGTCGCGGATCGCCGCCGTCTTCCGGATCCAGCCGGCGTCGTCGACACCGGTGCCCCGGCCGACCGCCGCGACCGGTTCGGTGTCCGTCAGCGCGGCGATGAGAACGGTGGCCGGTGTGGTGTTGCCGATTCCCATGTCGCCGGCGATCAACAGGTCTGCGCCGGAATCGATTTCGGAGTCGGCGATCGATCGTCCGGCCTCGATGGCCTTCAGGGTCTCTTCGTGTGTGAGCGCGTCCTCGCGGTCGATCGCCCCCGACGAGCGCCGAATCTTGAACGCGGACACCGACGGATCCGTGTCGCCGTCGACCGACAGGTCGACGACGCGCACGCCGGCGCCCGCCCGGTTCGCGAGAGCGTTGACGGCCGCCCCGCCGCCGACGAAGTTGGCGACCATCTGCGCTGTCACCTCGGGCGGATACGCCGAGACGCCGGTCCGTGCCACGCCGTGGTCGCCGGCAAACACCACCACCCGTGCCCGTGCGAACGGGGCGGGTGGGCAGACGCCCTGGCAGGCCGCGGCCCAGCACGCCAGCGTCTCCAGACGTCCGAGCGATCCGGCCGGTTTGGTGAGCTGAAGCTGACGGGCCTCGGCCTGCGCGCGAATCCCTTCGTCGGGTGGGGTGACGGGTTCGAACCGACCGGGGTCGGTGCTCACGGACTCGCTGGTCACGCTTGGCCTCTCGCTCGAGTGGAATCTGCCCCGCACGACGCACGTGGGGGATCGTCTTTCAGGGTCATGGTCAGCCCGGCCACGACGAGGACCACGCGATCGCAGACCTGCGCGAGCCGCGAGTTGAGGGCGCCGATCTCGTCGCGGAACAGGCGACCGGACCGGGTCTCCGGGACGACGCCGAGCCCCACCTCGGGGGTCACCAGCACGAGTGCCCCGCGGTAGTCGCGGACGCTCGCGACCAGGTCGTCCGTGCGGGGCCCGATGGTGCCCCGCGGCGAATCCCAGGCGGCGGCGCCGTCGAGTTCGACGGTGAGCCAGGTGCCGAGATCGTCGACGAGGGTCGCCGTAGCGTCGGTGCGGGCACGAAGTTGATCGGCGAGGTCGCGACGGTGCGCGGTTTCCACGGTGACCCAGCTGTCGGGGCGCCGATCGCGGTGCTCGGCGACCCGGTGCTCCCAGTCCTGGTCGTCGGGGTCGCGGTGGCTGGTGGCGACGTAGCGCACCCGGCCCGCCCCGGCCAGGGCCTGGGTCAGTTCCTCGGCATGCGCGGATTTACCGGACCGTGCACCACCGAGTACCAGCGTTCGCGAGGGCTGGTACGGGTGACCCGGGTGGTCCCGGGGATCGGCGGTGGGCACGGAGGGAAACGCTACCAACCCGCCGACGTGGCAGTATTTTGACGAAGAACGTCAATTCCGCCACTGTTGGCGGGAAGTGGACGAGCGGAGAATTTCAGCCATGACCGAATTCCTCGTCCTCGTTGCACTTCTCCTCGTGCTGCAAGCGGCCGTGACATACGCCGGTCGGCACCTGGGTCCACTCCATCCGCGGCTGCGGAACAGCTACCGCGACAACTTCTTCCGGCCTGCCGATCCCCTGGCGGACCTGTCGCACGACCGCGACGCAGAACTGGGGCGGCTGCTCGCCGCGACGCACCGCGCGCCCCACAACTGACCGTCAGATGGCGTCGCCGGGCCGCACCCGCGGCTTGGGGGCCCGCAGCTTGCGGATCTGCGACGCCCGCACGAACGCGTACCAGCCGAGCTTGAAACCGCCGTCGGGGGTGTCCGGGAAGCGTTCCCGCACCTGATTGTTGATCTTGCGGCCCAGCCAGACACCCTCGATGGCCATGAACATCATCATGATGAGCATGGCGAGCGTCACGATCGCCTGCAGGGCCGGGCTGACGAACATCGCCATGATGAGCACGAGCGCCAGCGGCATGAACAGGCCGACCAGGTTGCGCCGGGCGTCGACGATGTCCCGGACGTACGCGCGGACCGGGCCCTTGTCGCGGGGGAGAAGGTACTTGTCCTCGCCGGCGAGCATGCGGTTGCGTCGCTCGGCGGCGGTAGCGCGTCGCTCCGCCGCGGCAACCTTGCGCTCTTCCTTGCTGCCGCGGGTCGCCTTCTTGCGGGCCCGGGCCTCTTTCGCGGTCAGGGGTGCGGGCGCAACCGGTCCGCGACGCTTCGACTCTGCGTCACGCCGCTTGGGGGTCGGGCGGCCCTTGCCCGCCTGCTCGACGGACTCCGCCTCCTGGGCCGTGGACGACTCGGCGACCTCGACGTCCCGCTTGTCTGAATCGTCCGAATCACCGCGGCGTAGCAATTTCACCCTTCCAGACTATGGGAAGACGCCACCGAGTGGAAAATTGCCCTCACATCGAAATGCCGGGTCGCGCCCGTCGCCATACACTTCGCCGATGCGAGTGTTGATCGCACCGGACTCCTTCGGTGAGACGCTGACCGCCGTCGAGGCGGCCGCCGCCATCGCGGCGGGATGGTCGGCCGTGCGCCCGGACGACCAGCTGATCGAGGCCCCGCAGTCCGACGGCGGCCCCGGCTTCGTGGACGTGGTCGCCGCAGCGGGCGGCACCGTCCGGACCACGGTGGTGGAAGGTCCACTCGGCGTCGACGTCCCCGCCCGCTGGCTCCTCGACGGCACCGACGCCTACCTCGAATCCGCCCAGGCCTGTGGGCTCGGCTTGCTCGGCGGACCGCCGACGCCCCGCACCGCCCGAGACGCGCACAGCCGGGGCGTCGGGCAGCTCGTGGTGGCGGCCCTCGACGCCGGAGCCCGCAGAATCGTCGTCGGTCTCGGCGGCAGCAGCTGCACCGACGGCGGCCGCGGCCTCGTCGAATCCCTCGCGGAGGGATTCGGTAGTGCGGACGCCGCTGTCGCCCGGCTGCGCGCGGTGGAACTGGTGGCCGCGACCGACGTCGAACACCCGCTGCTCGGCGAGCACGGCGCCGCCCGCGTGTTCGGGCCGCAGAAGGGTGCCGACCCCGGCACCGTCGCCTTCCTCGAGGACCGGAACACCGCGTGGGCCGGGCAACTGCACCGGGCGACCGCCCGGGACGTCGCGGCCGAGGCCGGAGCCGGAGCCGCGGGTGGTATCGGCGCCGCGCTGCTCGCGCTCGGTGGGACCCGCGAATCCGGCGCCCACGTGGTCGCCCAGCGCACCCGGCAGGACCGGCAACTCGCCTCCGCGCAGCTCGTGATCACCGGCGAAGGTCGCCTCGACCAGCAGTCGCTGCGCGGCAAACTCGTGATCGCGCTCGCCGCCGCAGCCCGCAGGCGGGCCATCGCGACGCTCGTCCTGGCGGGGCAGGTGCTCCTCGACACCGCCGATCTGGACCGCGCGGGCATCGACGACGCGCTGTCCCTGGCGGACCACGCCGGGTCGGTCGAACTCGCGATGTCGGACGCATACGCGCAGCTGAGAGACCTCGCCGCCGCCGCAGCCCGTGGATGGGACGGCACAGCCGCACGGCAGTAACCCGAAACCCCGACGTCGGATACCATGGACGTGGATCGATCTGCGGACGCTGCCGCAGTGAAGGGAACCCGGGAATAAGTCGGGCGCGGAGTACCGTTGAAGCGTTCACGGGTTTGTTACGAACTACAGGGAGAGCCCATGACTGTGCAGAACGAGACCGCCGTCCACGGCGTCAAGATGACCGAAGCCGCGTCCGCCAAGGCGAAGGCGCTGCTCGATCAGGAAGGTCGTGACGACCTCGCACTGCGTATCGCCGTGCAACCCGGCGGCTGCGCAGGACTGCGTTACCAGCTTTTCTTCGACGACCGCAACCTGGACGGCGACCTGATCGTGGACTTCGGTGGCGTCGCCCTCGCGGTGGACCGGATGAGCGCGCCGTACGTCGAGGGTGCCTCGATCGACTTCGTCGACACCATCGAGAAGCAGGGTTTCACCATCGACAACCCCAACGCGACCGGTTCGTGCGCCTGCGGCGACTCCTTCAACTGAGTCCCGGGACGAAGCACAACTGAATCGACAAGTCTGACGCGGCGCCGACCGGCTGCCGCGTCAGACTTTTTTCGTGCCCGACCACGCCGTCCCGAGTCGTCGTGCTGCCGACCGAACATGGTGGTACGCCGGGGTACGGTGAGAAATCCCGACCGAACTCATCGAAAGGCATCCGCCCGTGACAATTGCGGTAACCGGTTCCATCGCCACCGACCACCTGATGCGGTTTCCGGGCCGGTTCGCCGAGCAACTGCTCGCCGATCAGCTCAGCCACATCTCGTTGAGCTTCCTGGTCGACGACCTCGTAGTCCGGCGCGGGGGAGTGGGCGGCAACATCGCCTACGCCATGGGCGTCCTCGGTGGTTCCCCGCTGCTGGTGGGGGCTGTCGGAGCCGACTTCGCGGACTACCGCCAGTGGCTCGAGGACAACGGTGTCGACTGCACCGCCGTCCGGATCTCGACCACCGCGCACACCGCGCGTTTCGTGTGCACCACGGATGAGGACATGGCGCAGATCGCCTCGTTCTATCCCGGGGCGATGAGCGAGGCCCGCGAGATCCAACTGTCCGGCATCGCACCGGACGCCGACACGCTCGAGCTGGTCCTGATCGGCGCCAACGACCCCGAGGCGATGATCCGCCACACCGAGGAATGCCGCCGACTGGACATCCCGTTCGCCGCCGACCCGTCGCAGCAACTCGCGCGCCTGAATGGCGAGGAGGCGGCGGCGCTGATTCGTGGCGCGAAATACCTGTTCACGAACGAGTACGAGTGGGGATTGCTGCAGCAGAAGACCGGACTGTCCGAGGAGGAGATCCGCGCACAGGTCGGTGTCCGCGTCACGACGCTCGGGTCCAAGGGCGTCGAGATCGTCGACGCCGAAGGTAACTGCACCCGGGTCGCTGTCGTCCCCGAGAAGGCCAAGGTCGACCCGACCGGTGTCGGTGACGGATTCCGGGCCGGATTCCTCCTCGCGCACAGCGCAGGCCTGAGCTTCGAGCGTTCCGCGCAACTGGGGTCGCTGGTGGCCGTGCTGGTACTGGAGACCACCGGAACCCAGGAATGGACGTTCGACCGCGACGAGGCTGTCAAGCGCCTCGCGGATGCCTACGGCTCCACCGCCGCGGACGAGATCGCCGCGATTCTGCCGTAAGGCGGCTCCGCCGCCCGTGAGTGGTTGACGAGTCCCTGGACTCGTCAACCACTCACGGGCGCGAAGCGCCTAGATCGAGACCGGGTACGCCGGCTCGGCGATCTCAGGGACGATGCGGTTCTCCACGAAGATGCCGTGCCAGACCATGAAGATCAGCACGGTCCACAGTCGACGGCTGTGATCGGACACGCCGTCCCGGTGGTCGTTCAGCATCTTCGTGATCGCGACCTTGTCGAGCAGGTGATCGGTGCCCGAAGCCGCGATCTGCTCGTGCGCCCAGTCGAACAGTTCGGTGCCGCGCAGCCAGTGCCGCAACGGCACCGGGAAGCCCAGCTTCGCCCGATGCAGCACGTGGCCGGGGACGATCCCCTCCAGCGCCTGACGCAGCGCGTACTTGGTGGTGCTCTTGGCGATCTTCTGATCCAGCGGCACCCGCGACGCCACGTCGAAGACCTCCGGATCGAGGAACGGCACCCGCAGTTCGAGCGAATTGGCCATCGTCATCTTGTCGGCCTTGACCAGGATGTCGCCGCGCAACCACGTGAACAGGTCCAGGTGCTGCATCCGGGCCACCGGATCCCACCCCTGAGACTGCGCGTAGATCGGGTCGGTGACGTCACGGTGCGTCCACTCGGGCCGGAAGTCGCGCAGGACGGCGCGCAACTGCGCGTCGTTGAAGCTGCGCGCGTTGCCGTAGTACCGCTCCTCCAGGGTCAGCGAACCGCGATTGAGCAGGCTCTTGCCGCGGGTGCCGTCGGGGATGCGTTCGGACAGCTTCCCGGCGGCCCTGCGCAGGCCCTTGGGCAGGTACTCGAACGGCTTCAGCGAAATCGGCTCGCGGTAGATGGTGTAGCCGCCGAACAGTTCGTCGGCGCCCTCACCGGACAGCACGACCTTGACGTGCTTGCGTGCCTCCTTCGCCACGAACCACAGCGGAACCAGAGCGGGGTCGGCGACCGGGTCGTCGAGGTACCACACGATCTCGGGGATGGCGGCGGCGAACTCGGCGGGGCTGACCACCTTCACCACGTGCCGTGCACCGATCGCCTCGGCGGATTCGGCCGCGACGTCGACCTCGGAGTAGCCCTCACGCTCGAAACCGGTGGTGAACGTGATCAGGTTCGGGTTGTGGCGCATCGCGAGCGCCGCGATGGCCGTCGAATCGATGCCGCCCGACAGGAACGAGCCGACGGTCACGTCGGCGCGCATGTGCTTGGCGACCGAGTCCTCGAGCGCCTCCGCGATCTCGCGGTACCGGGCCTGCTCGGTGCCGGCGGCGAACGGACGCACCGGGAACGTGGGTGCGAAATAGCGGGTGATCACGGGTGCTTCGCCCGGCCGCACCCGCGCGAAGCACCCGGACTCGAGCCGGCGGATCTGCTTGTGGAGGGTTTCCGGCTCCGGCACGTACTGGAGGACGGTGTAGTGCTCGACCGCACGCGGATCGAGTTCGGTGCCGATGCCGATCAGGCTCGCCAGTTCCAGCAGGCTCTTCTTCTCGCTACCGAATGCGGTGCCGCCGGTGCCCGTCGCCAGGAACAGCGGTTTGATGCCGAACGGATCGCGGGCGATGAACAACTCCCGCGTCTCGGTGTCCCAGATCGCGAACGCGAACATGCCGCGCAGGCGACGGACGGCGTCTTCACCCCAGTAGTGGAACGCGGCGACGATGGCCTCGCTGTCGCCCTCGGTGACGAACTGCGCACCGAACTGCTCCGCGAGTTCGGCCCGCACTTCGAGGTAGTTGTAGATCTCGCCGTTGAACGTCAGCGCGTAGCGTTCCGGATTCTCCGCCGGACCCCACCGCAGTGGCTGGTGGGAGTGTTCGATGTCGATGATCGACAGCCGATTGAACCCGAAGACCAGGTGGTCGTCGTGCCAGGTCCCGTGCTCGTCCGGCCCACGGTGCCGCAGGCAGTGCATCGCCTGGTCGACCTGTGAGACGGCGTTGTCGCTGGTTTCTCCAGAGGTCAGTAGCCCGAGCAGTCCGCACACAGCGTCCGGTACCTCAATTCAGAATCTTGGAAGGCTCCACGAGGTGGAGGGGTCAGGGATCTCTGCCGGAAAGTATGCCGCAGATTGCCGACGCGTCCGGTTCGGGCCGTCGCCGGCACCGCCGCGGCCCGAACACCGGCACCGCCGCGGCAACGACAGCGACACATCGCCCGACCCGAGGATGGAGAGCCGCCACCTTTGGTCTACGCTGCGTAGTAATTGGGCCTTCCCATCGGGTGTGCCCTAGTGGAATTTGCGGCGATCAGGAAGGCGTGAACGTGGCGCAAGGTCGGATCCTTCGGCGGGCAGGGTTGGCAGTATCTTTGGGCATTGCTGCCTTGCTGCTGTCGGGTTGTTCAATCGACAACGAGGTGCTTCGTTTCGGGTGGCCTTCGGGCGTAACCCCGCAGGCGCACCGCATGCGTGAACTGTGGACCTGGTCGGTTATCGCCGCCCTCGTCATGGGTGTGCTGGTGTGGGGACTCACCTTCTGGGCGGTGATCTTCCACCGCAAGAAGAAGGACTCACCCGAGTTCCCGCGTCAGACGGCATACAACGTGCCGCTGGAGCTGGCGTACACCGCGGTTCCGTTCGTCATCATCGCCGTGCTGTTCTACTTCACGGTGGTCGTGCAGAACCATGTCCTCGAGAAGGAGGACAACCCGAACGTGGTGGTGGATGTCACTGCGTACCAGTGGAACTGGAAGTTCGGCTACCGCTCCATCGATCTCGGTGAAGGTGGCGGCCTGTACGACGGTGTCGACCAGGAGGCGCAGGCCGCCGTCGAGTCCGCATCGGCGCCCGAGGCGGAGGGCGAGGGTGAGCACGCCCTGCCCGGGCCGATCCACGGCAAGACGCCCCAGGACCTGTCGTACCTGCACTACGACAAGATCGAGACGGTCGGTTCGAGCAACGAGATTCCGATCCTCGTCCTGCCGACCGGCAAGAGGATCCAGTTCGAACTGGCCTCGGCTGACGTCATCCACGCCTTCTGGGTGCCGGAGTTCCTGTTCAAGCGTGACGTGAACCCGAACCCCAAGGAGAACCACTCCGACAACGTCTTCCAGATCAGTGAGATCGAGAAGGAAGGTGCCTTCGTCGGGCGCTGCGCCGAGATGTGCGGCACGTTCCACGCGATGATGAACTTCGAGGTTCGTGCCGTGAGCCCGGACAAGTTCGCGCAGTACATCGAGTTGCGCAAGCCGGCGAGCGAGGGCGGCCGGGATCTGACCACGGCGGAGGCTCTGCAGGCCATCGGCGAGTCCCCCGTCGCGACGTCGACGTCTCCCTTCACCACCGACCGCGGCTACAAGCAGGCGAGCGGTGTCGAAGGTAACTGAACCTGCTGCTGATACCTCACTGACCAAGGACAAGTGCTGATATGAAGATCGAAGCCAAGCTCTTCGAGATCCTGACGGTATTCTTCATTCTCGTCGCGATCGTCTACGGCGTCTTCACCGCCGTTTCACGAACCGGTATCGAGTGGGCGGGTCTGACGGGCATCTGCCTGTCGGCGGGACTGACGCTGATCATCGGAACGTATTTCCGGTTCGTCGCCCGTCGCCTCGACACCCGTCCCGAGGACTACGAGGACGCGGAGATCGCCGACGGCGCAGGCGACCTGGGCTTCTTCAGCCCCGGTAGCTACTGGCCGATCCTGCTCGCCGCCGCGGCCGCGTTCGTCGCCGTCTCGATGGCGTTCTTCCAGCCGTGGATGCTGGTGGTCGCCGTGGTTGCCGTGCTGGCCGCCGCTGCGGGTCTCGTCTTCGAGTACTACGTCGGGCCCGAGAAGCACTAGTCCACACACTTTTGTGACGGCGAAGGCGCCGAATCCCTCTGGGGTTCGGCGCCTTCGCTTTTCGTCGTCAGGCTTCGYGGTTCCGGGCGRCCGCCGCGGCGAGGAGGGCTGCGGCCTGTTCGGACGCGAGTCGCACCGCATCGGGGAACACCTGCAACCCGTGTGCGACCAGGGCGCCCTCGTGGAGCAGCATGACGGTGCGCGCGAGTGTCTCCGGATCGCGCACCGACGCGTCCCGGCACACATCGGTGAACAGGTCGAGCATCCACCGCTTCTGGCCGATGATGATCGCGTAGGCCGGATGTGACGGGTCACTGATCTCCGCGTGTGCGTTGACCATGCTGCATCCCTTCGCGCTGTTCTCCGCGGTCCATTCGCGGGACGCGTCGAAGATCGCCGTCAGCCGCAGTTCGGGTGAGTCGCCGACGGTGTCGAGATGGCCGGCGAGAAACGCCCGCCACCGCTGGTCCCGGTCGGCGAGGTACTCGACCACGATCTGTTCCTTCGAGCCGAAACGGTCGTAGAGCGTCTTCTTCGTGACGCCGGCTTCTGCGGCGATGAGATCGACGCCGACCGCGTGGATTCCCCGCTCGTAGAACAGTCGGTCCGCCGCGGCCAGCGCTCGTCGCGCGCCCGGCGTCAGCGTCACGCGCTGCGGTTGCTGCACAGACTCCATGGCGAAAGTATACAGATCGGTGTACTTTCAGGAAGTAAACCGATCTGTTTACTGGGTGGTGGTTCGTCGTGAACGTGTTGTTCGCCGTGATGTTCGTCGTGTGCTGGAGTTCCGGTTTCATCGGGGCCAAACTCGGCGCCGGGGACGCAGATCCGCTCACGGTGCTGACCTGGCGGTTCCTCCCACTGGCCGCCGCGCTCGTACTGGGCGCGGCGCTGTTCCGACGCCTTCGGTGGCGGGGAATCGGATTCCGTGCGCTCCGCCGTGGGGTGGTGGTGGGCGCGCTGTCGCAGACCGGGTATCTGCTGACCGTCTACCAGGCGATCGGACTCGGCGTCTCGACCGGCACCACCGCACTGATCGACGGCACCCAGCCCCTGGTCGTCGCCGTGCTGGCAGGCCCACTGCTCGGTCAGAACGTCGCGGCGAGGCAGTGGTGGGGGCTGCTGCTCGGACTGACGGGTGTCGTGATCGTCACCGCCGGCGACGCCACCGCGGCCTCCGGCGTGCCGTGGTGGGCATACCTCGTGCCGTTCGCCGGAATGCTGTCGCTGGTGGCCGCGACATTCGTGGAGAGCCGGTCACCCGACGACACCGACCCCGTAGTGGCCCTCACGGTGCACTGCGCGACCAGCGCCGCGCTGTTCACCGCTCTCGCGGCGTTCGACGGAAAGCTGTCGCCGCCGGCGACGCCACCGTTCTGGTGGTCGGTGGCGTGGCTGATCGTCCTGTCCACCGTCGGCGGCTACGGCCTGTACTGGCTCGTGCTGCGGAGCGGGATCACGCGGGTCAATGCCCTGATGTTCCTGATGGCGCCGGTGACGGCGATCTGGGGAGCCGTGATGTTCGGCGAGCCGTTCGGGGGCGCGCTCGGACTTCTCGTCGGCCTCGGGGCGGTCGTACTCGTGTTCCGTGCGCAGCCGCGGGGGAGGGGAGCGCGCACGGTCCAGATAGACGACCAGAGCCCCGAACCGGAAGTGGTTCGGGGCTCTGGTCGGTTGCGGAGGTGAGGCTAGTGCGCCTCGCCGTTGCCGGACGATCCGTTGCCGGAGGTCGGCGAACCGTTGCCGTGGGCACGGTCCTGGTACTCCCGCAGCATCGTGAGCTGCTCGTGCTCACCGTGGTGCAGGGCGTGCTCGAGCGCCAGGCTCTCCTCGACCGGGTCGGCCGTGACGAGGCTGCCGGAACCGGGCTTGCCGGCGGAACCGAGCTTGTTCATCTTCTTCGGGACGGTCGCACCCTGGTACTCGAGCGGGATCGGGTGACCGTGGTCGTCGACCGGGCCGAGCGGCTGGTGGATCTCGATGTACTGACCGTTCGGCATCCGCTTGATGATGCCGGTCTCGATGCCGTGCTCGAGGACCTCACGGTCGCTGCGCTGGAGACCCAGGCAGAACCGGTAGGCGACGAAGAAGGCGATCGGAGGCAGCAGCACCATGCCGATACGGCCGATCCACGTCATCGCGTTCAGGGAGATGCTCAGGTGGTACGCGATGATGTCGTTGATGCAGGAGATCGTCAGGACGGCGTAGAACGCGATCGCCATCGCACCGATCGCGGTACGCACCGGAACGTCGCGCGGACGCTGCAGCAGGTTGTGGTGAGCATCGTCCTTGGTCAGACGCTTCTCGATCCACGGGTAGGCGATCAGGACCGTGAACACCAGACCCATGATCAACGCGACGGCGAACACCGACGGGATGGTGTAGCGGTTGAACAGGTAGATGTCCCATGCCGGCCACAGACGGGCCAGGCCGTCCGTCCACATCATGTAGATGTCGGGCTGCGAACCTGCCGACACCTGCGACGGGTTGTAGGGGCCGATGGTCCAGACCGGGTT
>NZ_JBFUHV010000154.1:0-21189 GCF_056402215.1 Rhodococcus sp. P4_B6
ACCCACTTCATTCTCGCAGTGGCACAACCAACCTGCATGCTGACCACCACCCACGACGACCACATCGATCTGCCGGACCCGGTACCGGTCCTCCACACCGACACCATCGATCTGTCACGGATGTCCGCGGCGCCGGTGACCGACGCCGACCGCCGCGCACCACTGCGCCCACAGAACACGGCATACGTGATGTTCACCTCGGGATCGACCGGCCGCCCGAAGGGAGTGACCGTGGCCCACACCGCAATCACCAATCAGGTTCGGTGGGTGGTGGAGGCGTTCGATCACCGCGCCGGTGACCGCCTCCTGCAGAGCAACGCGGTGACCTTCGACGCCTCCACCCCCGACCTCTTCGCACCGCTGCAGGTCGGCGGATGCGTGGTGTTGGCAGGGCCCGACGGCCAACGCGACCCCGACTACCTGGCCAAACTCATCCGGGCTCAGAAGGTCACCCACATGGCGTCCGTGCCAACAGTGCTAACCAGTCTGATGGCGAGCCGGTYGTCGGACGCTCTCGGTGGGCTGAAGGTGGTCTACCTCGGCGGTGAAATGCTGTCCGGGCAGACGGTCGCGCAGTTGGCGCAGTTCGGTCCGGCGACGGTGTGGAACCAGTACGGGCCCACCGAAACCACCGTCAGCGTCATCTGCCATCGCTGCACCCAGCCCGAAGAGTCAGTGGTACCCATCGGCACACCCCAGACCAACTGCCACGCCTACGTACTGGACCACCGCTTACATCCGGTACCGATCGGCGTGACCGGAGAACTGCACCTGGCCGGGATCCAACTCGCCCGGGGATATCACGGCCGACCCGCCCTGACCGCCGAACGCTTCGTCGCCAACCCCTACGGCCCACCCGGCCAACGCATGTACCGCACCGGCGACCTCGTCCGCTGGCACCCCGACGGCACCCTCGAATTCCTCGGCCGCCGCGACCTCCAAGTCAAAATCCGCGGCCACCGCATCGAACTCGGCGAAATCGAAGCCACCCTCACCACCCACCCCGACATCACCCACGCCGCGGTGACGGTACACAAAGGCCCAGCCACCGAACAACTGGTGGCCTACGTCGTGCCCACCCCAGGCGCCCACGTCGCCCCCACCGCCATCCACACCTTCGCCGCCGAACACCTCCCCGACTACATGCTGCCCAACCCCATCACCATCCTCGACGCACTACCCCTGACCACCAACGGCAAGATCGACCGCCGCGCACTCCCCGCACCCGTACTACCAACACCCCAGTACCGGCCACCGACCACCGCCGTGGAAGGAATCGTCGCCGGCATCTTCGCCGACGTCCTCGGCCACGAGCGGGTCGGACTCGACGACGACTTCTTCACCCTCGGCGGCAACTCGCTGCTCGCCACCCGGGTCAGTGCGCGGCTGCGAGAGGCTCTCGGCGTCGAGATCCAAGTTACGTGGCTCTTTGCTGACTCCACGGTGGAGTCGATCGCCAGTAAAGTCGAGGCAGTCTCCGACGATTCGACACATCTTGCACCGACCGGACCTTCGGCGTTCGACGTCCTGTTGCCGATCAGATCAACCGGGAATTCAGACCCTATCTTTTGCATACACCCAGCCAGCGGATTAGCTTGGTGTTACGCAGGTTTGGCTCCACATATCCAACCGGGACGGCGAATGTACGGGCTCCAGTCCCCCGAACTTGTCGAAGATGACCCGCATCCCCGGTCGATCGAGCAGCTGGTGGAGCAGTACGTCCGGGAGATCCAGGCCGTGCAACCACACGGCCCATATCACCTACTCGGCTGGTCATTGGGCGGAGTCATCGCCCACGCCGTAGGCACACGGTTTCGCCATCTGGGGCAAAGGGTCTCACTGCTAGCGATGCTGGACAGCCGGTTACGCGAAGCGGAATCGGCTGCGGCCCCAGAATTCACCGTAAGAGACATTCTGGTCGAGCTATCCGATCTGATTGGATTCGATGCCGAAGACTTCGATGCCGCGGGAGCACCCATGTCGCCTGAACACGCGACCGAACTGATCCACATGCGGACTGGAGCATTCGAGTTTCTCCAGTCATCACATGTGAAGCGGATCGTCGCATCATTCAATGACGCGCCACGGCTGGTCGCCAATTATCAACCCCCCGCGTTCGACGGAGACGTGGTCTATTTCGCCGCCGCTGCAGCCGACGGCATGACCGAAGAGCTTGCCGACAGCTGCTGGAAGCCATACATATCCGGTTCCCTCAAGTACTATCCCATCGATGCCACGCACATTCACATGACCACGCCGCGAGCTTTGGCGGACATTGCACGAGTTCTCAACACCTATCTCGGCGACGGAGCCAGTTAGTTGCGACTCGACATCGGCCAGCGCCAGCTCCGCCGGGTTGGTTAGCGCCCCCATCAGGAGCGGCAGATGATCAGGCGCACCAGGATCAGGGAATCCACCACTATCTGATCAGGTCCGGGACGGCTGGCGCCGACTTGTCCGCGATCGTCGTGCGCTTGCTGCGGCGCAGGTGCCGGCCCACGACGTGGTGGATTCGCATCAGCCGGGCCACCCGCTTGCGGTTGATCCTGCGTCCGCAGGACCGGAGTTCGGCATGCGGGCGGGAGCGCCGTACGCGCTGCGCTGCTCGGTATGGATGGCGCGGCTCTCGGCGACCGTCGTGGCCTCGTCGGCCTGGCGCTCGACCCGGGCCGGCTCAGTAGCCAGGTGCTTGTAGGGACCCGAGCGGGAGATCCCGAGCGCCCGGCACAGCCGCTGCACGTGTCGCGCGTTTTTGTGGTCGACGATCGCGTCCTGCCCCTGACGGTCGGAACACTCGCGGTCCGGTGCGCAGAGATCGGGAACCCCGAGCCGTGCGCCGATCTGCGCCCAGGACGCGCCCTGTGTCAGGGCGGCAGTCACCGCCCGGGCGAGGAGTTCCTCGCCCGGCTCCCCGGGCGGGGCGAGTTGAGTGCGAGCGTCTCGGTGCTGCCGCCGCCGATCCTGATGGTGGACTGGCGCCATCTTCGGGACTGTATCGATTCACGGGCCGGTAAGTGACGACGTTCGCCCGCGGAGACGCCGGAGCCCGAGCGGCCTCACGTGAAGGACGTTTCTTTTCGAAACCTGCGCGCCGCTCCCGCGCACGGAGGTAAGCGATGAGCAGACCACTGACCGGCCCGGGACGCGATGGCGACCCGCGCGGATGGAGCTCGGGGTCGACGACCGCCCGGTCGCTGTTGAGGAGCGGGTGGTGACCAAGCCCGCCCGCACCAGCACGGCCGCGACCTTCGCGCGCCTTCGGGGTGAGGGTGTGGCGATCGCCGGCCTCGTACTGAGTGCGCCTGGCGATCGTCCTCGATCGCCTTCACCGCCGGCGTGGTTCGAGACGCCCGGTGCTGTGGGGTGCTTCAGGGCTGTGGGACCTCGACGTGGTCGGGGAGTTGATCGCGCATCTTGGTTCAGCCCTGCCCCGCCGGATTCTGGGTGACCACGAAGTCGTAGGCGGCCATGGGCCCGAGCAGCTTTATCTCGACCCGGCCGTCCCACTCCTCGGCCGGCGCTCCCACCGCCCGCTCCAGTCCGTCCTGCCGGTCCACGTCGACGAGGACCGCCACGTGCACGGCCTCCTCCTCGTGCGTGGGTTCGCGGCGGTTGACGGAGTCGGTGAGGTCGCCCAGGGCCTCGACCGTCTTGCGGGTGTCTTCCTCGCGCGTGCCGGCGATCGCGTTGTTCACCAGTTCCCCGAGCGCCATCCGCGCCTGGCGGCCGGCGGCCTCCGACTTGTCCCGGATTTCGTCACGCAACTGCGCCGCCTGCTCGTTTTCGTCGAGGATCTCCCGCAGGATCACCTGCTCCACGTACCGGCCCTTCACCACGTACTGGGCCTTGCCCTCCAGTTGTTGAAGGGCCGCCGCGAACTCGTCCGCATGCGCCGAAAGCAGTTCCTCCTTCACGGCGTCGGCGTCGGTGAGCACCGCACCGAACCGCAGAGGCAGCACCGCCGCCACCCGGGACGTCCCGTCCAGCACGTTCGCGTGAGCACGGAGGTCTTCGGGTCTGCCCAGTGGACGGTTCACGGATATTTCGCTGACCAGGGCGGCGATGTCACCGTCCGTGACGACGTCCACCTTCCCGTCGGCGACCCCGGTCGCGTCGCCCCCGGGTTCGACGTCGGCCGGGACGATGCCGTAGACGTACACCCCCGTCGTCTGCCTCTTGTCCGACTTCTCTGCGTTCTCGCTGTGCTGGTTCTTCGTCTGCTCCGTAACCATCACCTGTCACCTCGAGTCGACTTGCGCGACGCCCGTTCCCGTTCCGGTTCCTCTTGCCCGCCCAGCAGCCCGCCGAGCTTCTCCTCGATCGCACTCTTCGTCTTCGACTTCGCAATCTTCTCCGTCCCGCCCGACACCAGATCGGACAGCCCCTTCGGCTCGCTGCCGATCGCCAGCCGGTTCGCCGCCTCCGCGAATCGCAGATAGGTGTCGACACTGGCGACCACGACACGGGCGTCGATGGTCAGCAGTTCGATACCGACCAGCGAGACCCGCACGTAGGCGTCGATGACCAGGCCCTTGTCCAAGATGGTGTCAATGACGTCGGCCAGACTGCTCGAACTCGGCCCGCCCGCTGTGGTCATCTCCTCGCTCCTCCCTGCCCCGCTCTCGCCCCTCCCGCAACACCGCGTGCGGGCGGCTCGGTGACGCGTGGCGGTACCGGTCGTTTCTCGGCCCGCTCGGCGCTCTCGCCGCGTCCAGCTCGTCCCGGTGCAGTACCGAAATGGAGGTGTACGTGCGGCCTACCGGACTACCCCGGAACCCCGGACGCTCAATCCAGCAGAGACCGCTAAGGACTGAGTAATTCGACGCGCCCACCCCTGCGCGAAACGGTCCGACCGGTCGGCTCCTCGGACGCCGGTCACCGTCGGCACGATGCCGTACACGTAGACACCGTTGGGACGTGGCCTCGGGTGTGTCGTTGGTGTTCTGTTCCGACGTTTCTGCGCGCCGTCGCCGGTGTCGCGCAGACGACCAGCGGGACGATTTGACATCACTTGTCCTCGCGAGTGGACTTGCGTGAAACCCGTTCGCGCTGAGGTTCTTCCTGTCCGCCGCCGAGGAGGTCGCCGAGTTTTTCGCCGGCGGCTCCGAGTGCGCCCTGGGTTTTCGATTCAGAGTCGCCATCGCCGCCTCCAGCCAGGTCCGTCAGCCCCTTGGGCTCGCTGCCGATCTCGAGCCGGTTCACCGCTTCCGCGAACCGCAGGTAGGTGTCGACGCTGGCGACAACGACGCGGGCGTCGATCGTCAGCAGCTCGATGCCGACCAGCGACACGCGCACGTACGCGTCGATCACGAGGCCCTTGTCCAAGATGGTGTCGATGACGTCGGCGAGGCTGCTCGAGCTGGGCCCGCCGCTGACTCCGCCCCCGCCACCGCCACGACCTGCGGGTTGTATCGACGTCATCGCCGCGCTCCTTGCTTCGAACCGGCGGACTTGGCCGCGGTCTTGCGTGGGCGGCCACGGCGTGCCGGCGCCTTGTCCTCACTCGCGGCCGCCGTCTTGCGCGGGCGACCCCGGCGTGCCGGCGCCTTGTCCTCACTCGCGGCCGCGGTCTTACGCGGGCGGCCACGACGTGCTGGCGGCGGTGATGCCTCCTCGGTCCCCTCTTCGGGCTCCTCAGCCTCCTCCTCGGTCTCCTCTTCGGGCTCCTCAGCCTCCTCCTCGGGCTCCTCAGCCTCGGTCTCGTCTGTTTCCTCCGGCTCCTCGGTGTCCTCCTCGGGTTCCTCGTACTCGTCCGTTTCCTCGGCCTCGTCCTCCCCTGTTTCCTCCGGCTCCTCGCCTTCGTCCGTTTCCTCCGGCTCCTCGTACTCGCCCCCGGTCTCGTCTGTTTCAGCGGGCTCCTCGGTCTCGTCCTCTTCGCCCTCGTCCAGCTGCGCTTCGTCCTGCTCGTCTTCTGGTTCCACTTCCTCGGGCTCGACGACCTTGCCGTCCCGGATTTCTCCGCGCCACCCCTCTATCTCGTCGGGATGGAGAACGGACTGGGTCATGACGTGACGACCGAAGTGCTTCAACTCCAAACGCGCTCGCCGACCCTGCGCCCGCCACAGGTTTCCCGTCCTCTCGAACAACCCCTTCGGGTGATACTCGAGGATCAGAAGAATCCGGGTGAGATCGGGAGTCACCTCGTGGAACGTCACCGCACCGTCGATGAAACCCTTGGCACCCTTCGACCGCCACACGATCCGCTCATCCGGGACCTGCTCGAGGATCGACGCCTCCCAGGTGCGATGCGAAAGGAAGATCTTCGCTTTCCACTCGAGCTTCTCGTCCGCTTCCTGCTCCACCCGCTCGACCTTCTTCATGAACGAGGGGAAGTCGGCGAACTGGGTCCACTGGTTATACGCCAGTTGGACCGGCACACCGACATCGATCGTTTCGACGATGTTGGTCAACTTGAGCTTCTTGCCCTTACCGCCACCACCACCGCCGCCGCCGGTGACCGCGTCCTTCACATCCGACGCCGTGTCCTTCACCTTGTCGGTCAGCCCGGAGAACAGTGACTTGCCGTCGCCCTTCCCGTTCCCGTCACCGTTGCCGTTGCCGTTTCCGGTGACCGCGGACAGCAGGCTGCCACCGCCGCCCTCGGCGTAGTCGGTCAGCCGGCCGGTCGCGCCCGCCACCTTGTCCGAGACGGTGGATAACGCCTTGTCGGTCACGGTGCCGAGCAGGCCCTGCGCCGCCTTCTGCAGCGGTGACACCGAGGCGGCCTCACCGGACGCACCGGAGACATTCTTGCGCAGCTTCTTCGCCGCACTGTCGAGATTCGAGGTCATCGCTGATCACTTCCGGGTGCGTCGAATGGGGATGACATCGGTCGTCGCCTTCGCGCGCGACTTCCGGACACGGGTGGGGGTCTCGTCCTCGTCGTCCTTCTTCGTCGACGACCGGGACCGGGTCGGCCGGGAACCACCACTACTCGAGGAGCGGCGGCGCGGGGCCGGACGCTTCCGGGCGCGAGGCGCCTCCTCCTCGGAACCCTCGTCCTCGTCTGCGTCGGGCTCCTCCTCGACCTCTGCGTACTCCTCGTCGTCGTAGTCGTCCTCAGGCTCCTCACGACGCCTGCGATTGGACCTCTTCCCGTCCGGGATCTCGTCACCGCCCGATTGCAACCGGGAGTTCAGCGAGTCGATGCGACGACTGGCCGCGGTCACCGCGGCCGTCTTCGCCGCGTTCATCAATTCCTTGCGGACCGTCTCGCCGAGCTTGGCAACCTCGGGTGAGTTCGCGAGCAGCCTTCCTCCTTGTCCGAGAACACCCAGTGATCCGGAAGGAAACCGACTGGATGCTCCGGCACCCGCGAGCATCAACGCCAACTTCATCTTGTGCGTGCGGCCCAGCATGTACCCGGCACCCACGGCCAACGCCATCTGACCTTTGCCTGTCATCGCCCAACCCCTTGTTGTCGAGAAGATGTGGTGCACCTCGGCGCCGGCGTCGGCGAAAAGGATGGGGCCGTGGTCGGTGGGTGGTGCCTTCGTTCCGCCGACTACCCCGGGGCCGCTCCGCTCAATCTGCCGAAGCCCTCGAGTTCCGCGAGGGYGGAGGCGAACTCGTCGTCGTGTTCGGCGAGCAGTACGTTCGTCACCGCGTCACATCGGACAGGACCGCACGGTACGACCGCGGGCCGTCGGGGATACCCGCGTATCGCAGTTATCTGCGGGTACCCGCTCAGTACGCTGCCCGCGCCGCGAAGGTGGACCGGGCAGCCAGCCCCGCTCGGTCGCCGAACCCCTTCGGCCGGCGGGGCGCCCCGCCGCGCGCGGACCGAGGTCGAGCGCTCGCCCACCCCGCCGTAGCCCACGTGTGGTCCCACCTCCGTAATCTCGTGGATCACGCAAATACACACGAGAGACAAACGCGCCGAGTAATTCGGAGTTGCCCCCATTTCCCAAATTGATTACCCAGGAACATTATGGGCGGTCGTTAATTTGCACAGAACATTATGGGCGGTTGTTAATTTCATTATGTGAGAAATTCGCTTTTTTTGCGAAACGCTTCCCAGCCCCGAGCGCGATAGGCATGGTAAGCGGGGATCGACGAACCCGTGGATTCATCACCAGGAAAGGCGTGAATTCTGATGGGTTCTGCAGGAATCAACTTCGACGTCGCGTTCGAGGCAGGTGACTGAGCGTCACCTTCGGCGGCGGCATCCGACCGAGCCGACCGACCGAGCAATCCAGGCCAGCGGTGACCCGGCTCACCTGGGGCAGCCGGGCCACCGCCCCGATCAGTACGATCACCGGCCAGGTGACGCCTGTCCCTACCGCCATCCTCCGCCGGCAGGCGAGCTCGGCCTGCGGGGTGCCCGGTCGGCGGGCGATTACGCAGTCGAGTCGAAATTGTCACCTCGAAATCAGGCCGGTCGACCCCAGAATAACCTTGCGCGAAGCGCGGTTCGAGAATGTGGGCCTCGCAGTATGTACACGTGATTTTGCCGACATCGGATATCTGAGGGTCCCGTTTCTGCATTTTCATCTCACCGTGCACGAGAGTGACTGGTCTCGGAAATTCCCGGCCGCAGCATATACAAAGGACACCCTCACGGAGACGACCCGGATGAACACCAGATACGGCCTCGTCACCAGCTCGTTGATCAGCGCGACTTGCCCGAAACCACACCCCGCACCCATGGATCAGCAGGGAGCCCGCGGCGTAGGGCATCGGGCCCCAGGACATCTCCGCCTCGGCATGTCCGCGCCGCCTGGGCGGCCTTCACGCGAAACGAATGCGCCATCCGGTGCGACATACCAATTCACTGAAAGCTGTTGAACGAGAATGAAACCGACCAGTAGTGACTGAATTATCCGAACCATGCCGGGTGCCGGAGGGCGCCGGACAATCCGGGTTCCCCGAAGAGGGGACCCGATCCGAAACGGGATCGTTCCCGGGCGCGGCGATGTCGGCGCAGCTGGCCGCCGCACTGGAATGCGCACCGACCCCCGTAGGACTGTGGGAATTCAGGTCGGGCCGCCTCCGGTACCTCAACCCGGCCGGCGCCGCCCTGCTCGGATTCCCGGACGGCGGCGAGGCGTTCGGGCACACGGTCGCCGACGTCTGCACCGACACCGTGGTGGAACAGGCACCGGAAGTCTCCGCCGCCCTGACCGAACATGGTCGGTGGTGCGGGCAAACGGAGCTGCGGCACCTACGCACCGGAACACCGATCCCGACGGTCCTGTCGGTTTTCGTCACCGAACGCGACACGGACGGGCGGCCACTGCTGATCGGGGCGATCGCCCGGGAGCCGTCCACCTCCGGCGAGCGGGAACACCCGCTGCTCGCCGCTCTCGCGGACGCCGACCGCCGGTGCCGGGAACAACACGTACTCGCCGAACTGAGCCGGCTCGCGGTCACCGCCGACCTCGACACGCTCCTGACCGCGGCGACCGGGATGGTCACCGCGCTGCTGGGGCCGCGGTGCGCGGCGGTCGCCCGGGTGCACGGTACCGGCGGGGCGGCCCTGCCGGTGCTCGGCTACCACGGACCCGGGCCGCGCCCGAGCACCGTCGCCGCCGGCTGCGGCTCGCTGACCGGGTACGCGGCCGCCGAGGCGGTGGTGGTGTGCTGCCCGGACCGCGCCCGCGAGCGACGGTTCGCCAGCGCGGATATGGCCGCGCACGGGCTGGGCAGCGGCATCGGCGTGCCGATCGGGCACGATCCGATCTGGGGAGTGCTGACCGCCCATTTCGCCCGACCGCGTGTCGCCCCGGAGCGTGAGGTGGCGTTTGTGTCCGCGGTGGCCGCGGTACTGTCCACCGCGATCGACCGACTCGGCGTGGAGGAGCGGTTGCGGCATCAGAGCCTGCACGACCCGCTCACCGGGTTGCCGAATCGCACCCTGGCCCTGGAGCGGATCACCGCCGCCCTCGACCAGGCGGCGCACACCGGCATTCGGGTCGCGGTGCTGGTGATCGACCTGGACAACTTCCGCCGCCTCAACGCCCGACTGGGGCACGCCGGCGGCGACGCCGCCCTGGTCCGACTCGCCGACCGCCTGCGGTCCCTGGTCCGGCCCACCGACACCGTGGCGCGCCTGGGCGGCGACGAATTCCTGATCCTGTGCCCGGCCGTCACCGGTCCCGCGGAGGCGACCGCGATCGCCGACCTGATCGCCACCGTGGACCCGCACCCGGGGGCTGCCCCGATCACGGCGAGTGTCGGGATCGCCGTCACCGGTGCCGCCGTCTCCCCGCACGAGCTGATTCATCACGCCGACCGGGCGATGTACCGGGCCAAGGCCACCGGCCCCGGCCGGTACGCACTACACAGCCCCGACCCCGCAGACCCAGGCCGCTGAGCGGTACCCCGGGACCGAGGCTCAACAAACCCGCCACGGTATGCGTCAAACCCCCGACATTCTGCCGCTCCAACACCGGCAACGGCGGGAACGCTCCGAGTAACAACTGCTCACCGCGATGTCGTGCCTGCTGAACGTGCAACATCTAGGCCGGTCCACCGCGACACCCGCCCTGGGGTGCGCCCACCACTCCTCATACCGGCCACCGCGGAGGCCCTCGACTGCCGCCGGGAGCACCGCACCGCACCGCGAATGTTCCGACGATCAGCGGCAGAACACGCATCGTCGACCACGAAAGGAGTCCTGTGCTCACAGCGCGTCACCGACTGCAACGATGAACACAGACTCCTCGAATGCTGCACGCCACAGAATCGTTCGTCAGCCCTCCGGTTTCGGTCTCACCACAAAGTCGTAGGGGGCCATGGGGCCGAGGATGCGCATCGTCACCCGGTTGTCCCAGCGTGCGGCCAGCTCTCCCACCGTCTGCTCGAGTGCGTCTTGCCGGTCGACCTCGAGGAGGATCGCGATCTGGACGGCGTCCTCGTCGTGGGTGGGTTCGCGAACGGTGACGGTGTCGGTCAGCGGTGACAACGCGTCGAGAGTGATACGGGTGTCCGTCTCCCGCTTGGCCTCGAGGGCGTGGCCGATGATCTCGCCCAGAGCCATCCGGGCGTCCCGGGTGAGCTCCTCGGGTTGGCCGCGGATCGACTCGAGCAGGGCGGTAGCCTTCGGGCTTTCGTCGACGATCTCCCGAACGATGCTCTCCTCGACGTAGCGGCCCTTGATCATGTACTGCGCGAAACCCTCGAGTTCGTCGAGAGCCGAGGCGAACTCGTCGTGATGTTCGGCGAGCAACTCGTTGATCACGGCGTCGCGGTCGGACACGACGGCACCGAACCGCAGCGGCAGCACCGGGGCCACGTGCGAGGTGCCGTCGAGGATGCGGGCGTGGGCCTGCAGATCCGCGGAGGTGCCGAGTCGGTGGTCCGGGTCGATCTCGCTGACCAAGGCCGCGATGTCGCCGTGCGTGACACTCTCGATCGGGGCATCGTGAATACCGGTCGCATCCTCTTCCGGTTGCACGTCCGCGGGCACGATTGCATACACGTAGATCACGGACGCCGCAGCGCCCTCGGTGTCGTCGGTGTCCTCCGGGGAGGTCATTTTTGTCTCCGCCGCGGTGCCGGTTCGCGTTCGCCGCCGGATGATCCGCCGAGCAGCTCACCGAGGGTCTCCCCCACGCCCTCGAGGACACCCTTGGTCTTGGATTTGGTGCTGCCGCTGCCCTTGACGTCGGAGACCAGGTCGGACAGACCCTTCGGTTCGCTGCCGATCGCCAGCCGGTTCGCCGCCTCGGCGAACCGCAGATAGGTGTCGACACTGGCGACCACGACACGGGCATCGATCGTCAGCAGCTCGATACCGACCAGCGAGACCCGCACGTAGGCGTCGATGACCAGGCCCTTGTCCAAGATGGTGTCGATGACATCCGCCAGACTGCTCGAGCTCGGACCGCCCGCTGTGGTCATTGCATCGCTCCTCGCTCCCGGCCACCCCCGTCCCGGAACTTTCCGTCTGTGGTCCGCTCGGCGCCCCGGCCGGACTCGCCCCGCGCGGGCATACCCCGAAACGGATGCCCGCGCGCGAACTACCGGACTACCCGCAACGGCCGAAATTCAATCAGTCAAAACCGCTGGAGGCTAGTCGATTCGGCCCCGAAGGTGTGCTGGATACTGGCGGTTCCTTCGTCACGGCCGCCGCGGCGCCGAGCGTGGCATTGCCCTGCCCTCCTTGAATGCGACCGTGCCACCGGTGAAAGCGGGCGCAAGCTGGGCGGTCAAGGTGACTGGGCACGTCGTCGCAGCCATACCCTGGATCGAGACTGTCGTTGTGGTGTTGATGGCCGCAGCTGCGGCGTGCGGAGCCACCAGCATCATTGCCGCGGCGGTCGCTGCAAGGGTCAACATTCCGGCCCGCAGGCGGCGGGCAGGTCTGCGTCGACGATGCGCACCACGGCCTGCAGACTCCCCACCTGACAGGTTGGATGCCACTGATGTGATCATGGCCGCACTCCTTCGATTCGCGCTGTGGGGAACGCGAAGCGGA
Source organism: Rhodococcus sp. P4_B6 (assembly GCF_056402215.1). Taxonomy (NCBI): domain Bacteria; kingdom Bacillati; phylum Actinomycetota; class Actinomycetes; order Mycobacteriales; family Nocardiaceae; genus Rhodococcus; species Rhodococcus sp. P4_B6. The sequence goes on from NZ_JBFUHV010000154.1 coordinate 12,422, forward strand.
CGACCACGCATCAGATGTTTTCGCGGCCGCCCGGGCCGCTGAAGTTGACGCTACTCGGGGCAGTAGCCACCAACAATGCCAAACCGACCGTTCGGCACTGTGTGGTCGGCGGTACTTCTTTCCTGGCGATCTGGGCATATCGGCAAATCTCGTACCTCCTGACCCCCTCGGGGCGGCACGGACGGCGGCCGTGCGCGACATGCGTGCAGTGCTGATGCTTCCCGCGCACCGACCTCGGGCAGCCGATCATCCACATGTTTCCGCCGCGAGGGTTAGCATCCCAGAGCGTGACAACATTGCGGTCGATACCGCTCACGCTTTTGCGAATGAATTACCGAATGTTACGTATCCCTTTGCAATTGATCGAACAGGTCGCGGAATCACGCCTGGATGAGCACGACCGGTCCAGGCTGACCTACGAGGGATTCCTTGTCCAGTGCGACCGAACTGCCGCCACTCATCTCGGTGACACTGTCGCTGCAGAGCGCGCCGAGGAGTTACGGCGCCATATCCTCGCCACACAGATGACCGTCGCTCTGCAACGGCGGCGGCTCGAGCAGCGACGAGAAGCCGAGGCCGCCGACAGGACGGCGCAATGGGAGGAGCGGCAGCGACACAAGGAGCGGCTCCGTGCGGCGACGGTGGTACCGCTTTTCGACCCCATCGAACCCCCGTCGCCGTAACATCGCCACGATCATCGCGGATGTCCGGTCGATCCCCCGCCACGTCCTCGAACATTACGCCCGGGATGCGATCCGCCCACCGCGCGTGCACCAGGCCCGCCTGCGCGAGCCAAATCAGCACGTCTCGTGCAACACTCGAGTACAAGCACATTCGCGTCGCAGAAGCCGGTGAAGGTCACGTCAGTACAGTCCGCGGCCTTCTGTCAGGGTCGCCGGCTCCTCCGCGGCGCCAGTTTGTGCAGCACCCTCCCGGCCGCCGTCCCTGGGCGCATCCCAGCGCCGAGCGGGTCATCCCGCGAACCCCATTTTGGCCGCGAGAGGGGGACCGATTGCGGCGGGTCGGCGCCCAGGCACCGCCCGATGCCTCGGGCAGCAGTCGCCGACCATCCCGACACGCAGTAGCTGCCGCACGTGGTTTCGGCCAGTGCTCGCGGCACATTCTCGTGTGAGACTCGACAGGTGACCAGGGCCCACGATCCGGGACCACTGGCCGTCGAGACGGACACCGGCGGTGAGAGCACACGCACGGTGATCATCGCGTTCGGCGCCAATGCCGGGGTCGCCATCGCCAAATCGGTGGCAGCACTGATGACCGGCTCCGGATCCATCGTGGTGTGCGGCTGTCAGTCAAGAAGGTCGCGTCACTGGGGCCACAGCGGGGGTGTTCTGAGGCCTAGGTTTCTCTCTATTCCCCAGCAGAGGAGATTCTCATGGCGTCACATCATCATTCCTTCCGTGCCGCGGCGGTCCAGGCCGCACCGGTCTTCCTCAACTTGGAAGCGTCAATCGACAAGGCCATCGCACTGATCGAGGAGGCGGCGAACGCCGGCGCCGAGCTGATCGCCTTCCCGGAGACCTTCCTACCCGGTTATCCATTTCACATCTGGCTCGACTCCCCCGCCTGGGCCCTCCAGTTCACGGGCCGGTATTTCGACAATTCCCTCGAGTACGGATCGGTTGAGGCCGATCGCCTCGCCGCCGCCGCACGCGACAACCACATCATGGTCGTGATGGGGCTGAGCGAGCGGTTCCAGGGCAGCCTCTACATCGCACAGTGGATCATCGGAGCTGACGGACGCACGATCGCCACCCGGCGCAAGCTGAAGCCGACCCACGTGGAACGGACCGTGTACGGGGAGGGCGACGGAACCGACCTCTCGGTCTACGACACCGATCTCGGCCGACTCGGAGCATTGTGCTGTTGGGAGCACCTTCAGCCGCTGTCGAAGTACGCCATGTACGCGCAGAACGAACAGATTCATGTCGGTGCCTGGCCCAGTTTTTCGCTTTACCCAGGCGCAGCGTATGCGTTGGGCCCCGAGGTGAACACGGCCGCCAGCCGCGTGTATGCCGTCGAGGGTGGGAGCTTTGTGATCGCGCCCTGCGCCACGGTTTCGGCGGACATGGTGGAGAGGTTGTGCACCGACGACGCGAAGCGGGCGATGCTGTCGGAAGGTGGTGGATACGCCCGGATCTTCGGACCCGACGGGCAGCTGTTGCACGAGCCCCTCGACCCGTCGACCGAAGGCCTGGTCTACGCCGACATCGACACAAGCGCGATCGCTGTCGCCAAGGCCGCCGCCGATCCCGCCGGACATTACGCGCGACCCGATGTAACCCGGTTGTGGCTGAACAAGGCTCCGGGCGATCGCATCATCTCAGGGACGCCCGACGAAGCTGGCGTGACCCGAATGTTCGAGGGAGACGACACCATATCCGCTGCTGTAAACAGCCTCCCTGAAGAACTCGCGCTCGACGGCACCCTCACCCGGCAGCATGTCTGATTACGAGTCGGCGATCCCGGCGCACCTGGCCCCGGCGCGGACGTGCCCTGTTCGGACACCCCACAATTTCCACCCGCCATATCCGTCGTACACGGCCCGCTACGACACCTCAACGACCCGAGTGGTAATGGCCTACTTCGGAGTTCAGTCGATCAACGAAAAACGACACGTCGCACAGGAAGCGGTGACAGGCCTGCGACGACAACTCGCCGTCGCGGCGGGATCCCCACGGATCGAACGTGCCCGCTACCTCGATGAGAGAGGGTACGAGACGGAGATCGTCATCGGGTATTGGGCCAATGACGAGGCGTTCAACCGGTGGTTCACCGAAATAGGTTCGGAGTGGACCGCACCGAGGCGCCACACCAACGGCGTCGGCTTCTTCGTCGAGGTCCTTCACCCCGAGGTCCGACGTTTCGAGACACTCTTCTCCGCCGTCGACCGACTCGAGGGTGTCGCTCGAATCTCCGAGGCCCTCAGTGGTGAGATCCGCGAGCACGGCTACTGGGGCGGTATGCGTGACCGGCTTCCCATCGCCGCCGAGAGCAACCTCGAACCCTCCGGTACTCCGTCCGTCACCCACGACGGGCCCCGCACACGCGTGCATCCCGTGGACAATCTGTGCCTGATCCGCTCCGGACAGGACTGGACCGACGCAGACGGCGATGAGCGGGCGCTGTATCTGAACGACGTCGAACCGGTCCTCCGCACCGGAATGAACTTCCTGCGAGACGCCGGCCGACCCCTCGGGTGCTTCGCGAACCGGTACATGACCGTGCTCTCGGACGACGGCGACCCGCTGGACAAGACGTTCGGGATGAGGTGGTGGCGCAGCCTCGGTGACCTCGAGCGGTGGGCGGAATCCCATCCCACACATGTCGCGATTTTCGGTGCCGCGCTTCGCTACCTGTCCACTCTGGGCCCGGCGGCCACGCTCCGCCTGTACCACGAAGTCACCGTGGCGGCGGCCGACGAGCAGTTCTTCGAGTACCTTGGGTGCCACGATGAAACCGGGATGTTGGCGTCGACCAGCCATCGGTCCGGCGCAGCGCTCGACTCCGAGGTAGTCGAGACGTCGTAGGTCTGAAGGTGAACAGATGATTCACGATCCCGCCGGGCGGACGACATCGAGAACCGTCCTGAGTACCGACTCCGTGGACCATGCCGACCGGAGAGAGTTCTGGACCCGGGCCGTTAGCCAGACGTATGTCGATCTCCAGTGCGAGGTGCCGGGTTCCTCGGCTGCGGCCGCCTCGATCGATGGCTCGATCGAGGCGGCCCAGTTGGTGACGCTCGGGTTGTCCAAGGTCACGGCCACGGCCCAGTCCGTTTTGCGGACCCCGGCCGGCATCGCGCGGACCAGTGACGACTACTTCCTTGTCAGTGTGCAGAACCGGGGCAACGGATTCGTCGTGCAGGATGACCGGATCGCCCGACTCGAACCCGGCGACTTCGCGATGTACGACACCACCCGGCCGTACGAACTCCACTTCGCCGACAACTTCGAGCAATACGTCCTCCGGTTGCCGGGCTCGACGCTGCGCACCCTCGTGCGCAACACGGCCGACCTCACCGCCCGCCGAGTCCCCAGCGCTCAGGGCGCCGGGAAACTACTCCTCACTATGGTGCGCACCCTCCTCGACGACACCGAGATAGCCACCCAGTCGGCGGAGGCGCTAGCGCAAAGTGTGGAATACCTCGTAGTCGCAGGCTTGTCCGGATTCACCGGTCTCGACGCACCGCCGCCGCAGCTGGCGGCGCGGCGGCTCGCCGCGATCAAACAGGAGATCCGCGCCCGCCTCCGCGACCCCGACCTTTCCGTCGCTTCGGTCGCTGCGACGCTCCACCTGTCGCCCAGCACACTCCACCGTGCCTTCGCCGACGAACCGTGCTCGGCCAGCGAGTGGATCTGGACGCAACGGCTCGACGGGACGAGGCGGGAACTCGTCGATCCGACTCTGTCGAACATCTCGATTTCCGACATCGCCTTCGGTTGGGGCTTCTCCGACGCCGCGCACTTCAGCCGGGCCTTTCGTGCTCGATTCGGATGCAGTCCCAGCGACTACCGCAGATCCGCGCTCGGGTAGCCGTCCCGCCCGGTGCACCTCATGTGCCCTTCACCGATCGACAACATCGCCCGAAAGGCTGGTGATGCGATTGCGCTCCGCGCGCCCGACACGAAGTCGGGCCCAGTCCGCGCGGACGTGTTCGCGATCGGAACACTTCACCACACCAAAACGCGGCAGTGTGAATCACGTCACGAACACCGGCGGTGGTTTCGGTCAGGGCAACCTCCGAGTGCACGTGCACAACCGGCACTCTCGGAAATCAAATATTCACGCGGAGAACCCGCCCAGACGGGCGAGTTCCAGAGGAAGGGACAAACTAGTGTCGTCGCTGAAGACCGGGCCGGAAGTGGCACATGGACGAGACATCGCTGACGTCGACGCTGTATTGACCGCAGAGCAACTCGGTCACATCCGGCATTTCGACAACCTGTCCCGGCAGCTACCCAACGACTGGTCGTTGATGCAGGGCAAGGGAATCGGCCAGTTCGACTTCGGGGGGATACGGTTCCAAGTTGCCTACATGGCCTACGCGCTTGCGCTGGCCCATGTCCATCGGTTGCCGAACGCACCGGGTGTATTCAAACCCGTATTCGAACGTCTTATCGAGAAGATCTTGATGCCCGAGGCGTGGCTGTACTGGCGCGACGTCAGTCGCGGCGGTGCGGTGTTCAACGCGCACCTGGCCGAGAACTACCACGAGGAGTGGAACCCGGTCGCCCGCGACAACATCATGTACAGCGCCTACGTGCAGTCCATGACCCTGATGTATCACCACCTCTTCGGTGACGACCGATATTCACAGCCCGGCGCCCTGAGCTTCGACTACTGGTCCTTCTTCTGGGGCGGCGAACCGAAACGATTCGAGTATGACGAGAACTCCCTCAACGAGCACCTGTACTGGCAGATGGTCGAGAGCGGCTATCTCGGCGTCGCCTGCGAACCCAACTGCACCTTCCAGATCTGCAATCAACCGGCGATCCTCGGCTTCCGCATGCACGATCTGGTGACCGGAGAGAACGTCGCGGCCGGGGTCACCCGCAGCTACGAACAAGCCTGGAAGCAACTGGGCAGACTCGACTCGACCGGCCACTACAACATGATGCTCACGCAGGATTCCGGCACCGTCGTCCCCAACGAGGCGACAGCACCGTGGATCGACGCCTGGTGCGGAACGTTGATGAACACGTGGAACAGCGAGTTCGTCCACGCCCACTACCCCCAGCAGATCACGGACCTCCTCGTCGACGGCCCGGACGGCACGAAGTCCGTGCGCACCCCACCCGCCCAGCAAGTGATGGGTCAAACCGTCATCAACGACACCTGCGATTTCGGATGGGTCGCGGCGTGGGCATCGGAGATGGGCGACACCACCGCACTCCACGGACTCCTCACTCACGCCGACCGCTTCATGAACCCCACCTGGCGGGACGGGGGCCTGTTCTACCCGCGCAATGACACCGAGGTCGACGAACACGGCAACCGCACCCTGATCGAACCGCTGACCGGCAACGCCTTACTCGGATACGCCCGACTGAACGTCCCGGACGGTATGCGGAAGTTGTACAACGAACATTGGGGCCCAGCACATTTCACCGAACCTGTGTTGTCCGATGTGGCTGGTGACATCGCGGTGAGCCAGGCGCGCTTCGATCCCGCCTCGGACGTGCTGACTTTCCGCGTGCAGCGACATGGTGAGCGCGAGGGTGACGGGTCGATTGTGCTCGGCAACGTCGCCGACAGGAAGCACTGGTCGTTGACGGAGAACGGTGTCGTCGTCGCGACGGGCGGGGCCGGCGGACCGATCGCACCGGGACCGCACACCGGCGGTGCACAGGAAATTGAGATCGATCACGTCGAGGGTGGTATCGGAATCCGGGTTCCCGCCGGCGCACCGCGCACATTCCACCTCGCTGTGTCCCCTCTGAAGGGACACAGCGATGAATGAGACCACGAGCAACGTCACCGGCCGACACATCGGCGGAACGTTCGACCTCGTCGACCATCACGGGCACGAGGTGAACGAGCGCACCTACCGCGGCACGTACGCGGTGATCTTCTTCGGCTTCACCCACTGCAAGATGGTGTGCCCCCGTGCGCTGCACCGCCTGTCGACGGTACTCGACCGCCTGGGGCCGCTCGCCGAACGCGTTCAGCCGCTGTACATCACCGTCGACCCGGAACGGGACACCCCGGAGGTGATGAAGGATTTCCTCTCCCCCGGTTATCCGCGGTTCACGGGGCTGACCGGTACACCGGCACAGATCGACCGGGCCAAGAAATCCTTCCGCGTGTTCGCCACCACCGTCGCCGACCCGGATGATCCCCACAACTACCAGATGCCACACTCGGCGTTCACCTATGTCCTCGGTCCCGACGGTGCCTATCTCACCCATTTCACCGACGCCGTCGACGAAGACGAGCTGGTCACCCGGCTGTCGTCGATTCTCCGGTGACCCTGCAACCACGTCCGCCGGGCAAGCCCGCCCGGCGTCCGTTCGCGAGTAATCGGGAACAGTGCTCCTCGACGGCCGTCAACCTCAGTGAAGTTCGAAGGTTCTGATGCATGATCTCCCTCTGATCCACGCACTGGGGATTATCGGCATCGTCGGTGCTGCGCTTCCCCTGTTCCGCGAACGCGGCCGCAGACGCAGGGCATGGGTTGCGCACCTGGCGATGGTGGTGGTGATGGCGGCGATGTTCATCCCCGGTGGCATGACGGGGTGGGTGAGCGTGGGGACGGGATGCCTTCTGATCGCTCTGGCGATGTGGGTTACCGCCGACGCGGCGGACCGTGCGGCCGCATTGCCTTGCGCAGCGGACCTCGCTGCAATGGCTCTGATCCTATTGTTCGTTTCACCCGCCCTGACCTATTCCGACGGGGCACCCCGATCGGACGGGTATCAGGTGCCCCTCCACGCACACCAGATGCTCGGTGGGCCGCCGATGATCTTCACTACCTGGCTCGGCCTGCTCGTTCTGGCCGGCTGGGCCACCATCGCGCTGTACCCCCTCCTCTCGCAGCGGGGCCCGATCGGCAGGCAGACAAAGATCACCGTGGCCTCGGGCATACTGATGATTACCGGAATGGTGCCGATGGCAGCTGACGGGAGATGAGGAACGCAAGCGCCTGACATGCGGAATCATTCGCGAGGGCGATGGAGCAAGAGATGACACCTGAGCAGTCCCCGAACGCGTCGTCCCGCCGGCGACCGGAAATCGAGCTGGCGTGGCACCGTGCCACGCTGAGCGGACTCGACCCCGGCATGGAGGTCCGCGAAAGCGCGATCAGTGACATCGAGGTGCGCAGCACCCTCACGATCGCCGCCGGTCCCGTCCTGGACAAAATGGTCGACGAATTGGCGGACACCCGATTTTCGATACTCCTCGCGGACCGGACCTCCCGCATCGTCGACCGGCGCGTGACCAGCAGCACGATCGGCCGTGCCCTCGACCGCGTCCTCGCCGTTCCCGGCTTCCAGTACCTGGAAGAGGTGAGCGGGACGAACTCGTTGGCCACCGCCTTCGAGCTCCGGCGGCCGATCGCGGTGACCGGTGAGGAACACTTCCTCGAGGCGCTGCGGTGTTTCTGTTGCTACGGAGCCCCGATCATCCATCCGGTCACCCACCGGCTCGAGGGCGTCATCGACGTCTCCGGCCCCGTGGCCGACGCGACCACGCTGCTCGGGCCGTTCCTGATGCGGGCCGCACGCGACATCGAAGAACGTCTGCTCGAAGGATCACGGGTGGCGGAAAAGCAGCTCCTCGCCGAATTCCAGGCCCACGCGAACCAGCGAAGGTTCGCGGTGGTCGCCCTCGGTGAGAACCTGGTGCTGACGAACTCCGCAGCCGTCGATCTCGTCAAAGGTTCCGACCATGTCGCCCTGCGTGCCATCGCAGCGGATCTTCCCGGGACCGCGCCGGTCGAATGCTCGCTCACCCTCTCCTCGGGCGCGGAAGTGTCCGTCCGGGCCAGAGCGGTCACCGGGAGCCACGGGGGCGCGCTCTTCGAGATCACCGAAGGCGGGATWCCCAGGACGCGCCGGCCCCGGCCGCGCAGCGCACCCGTGACCGGCGCACCGGACAACGAGCCACACCCGACCGGCCTGGCCCGGACCATCTTGATCACCGGAGAGCCGGGAACCGGCCGAACCACCACCGCGCGGACGATGGGCGGCCCGGAGTGCGCGATATTCGACGCCGCCGACGCGATCGGGGAGGAAGCACAGTGGTTC
>NZ_JBFUHV010000155.1:0-21123 GCF_056402215.1 Rhodococcus sp. P4_B6
ATGTCGGAGGCGAGCGACGCACTGCTGCAGGCAGACCTCGAGCTCGCCGAACACGTCATCGACGTGAGCGGCGAGCTCGACGATGCCGCGGCGCACTGGGAGAAGCGTGCGTTCGCGCTCCTCGCGCTACAGGCTCCGGTGGCCCACGATCTCCGATTCATGGTCGGCGGTCTCCACATCTCCGCGGATCTGCACAGGATGGGCGGTCTCGCGGTGCACATCGCGAAGATCGCCCGCCGGCGGCATCCCGACCACGTGGTCCCCGACGAGGTGCGGGACGTGTTCACGGAGATGGGCACCGTCGCCGTCGCGCAGGCGAGGGAGACCGAGCAGGTGCTGCAGCACCGCGACCCCGAGCGCGCCCGCGGATTGCTGACGGCGGACGAGGCGATGGACGACCTCCACCGCAGCCTGTTCACGATCACCCAGAACGAGGACTGGCCGCACGGTGTCCAATCGGCCGTCGACATCACCCTGCTCGGCCGCTTCTACGAGCGGTTCTGCGACCACACCGTGGAAATCGGCAGGCGCGTCATCTTCTTGGAGACCGGCAGCCTGCCCGAACAGTGAGAGAGCCGACCGGTCAGCTCAGCCCTTCCGCCGCGGCGACCGAGCGCGTCGCACCGCGGGTGTAGACGTCCAGGTGGAAGTCCGTGTCGCGGTACGACCCGACGCGGTGGAGGCCCTCGAACGCCGCGACCGCATCGTGCACCGCGCGGCCGGTCTGCGGGTATTCGGGCACCGGATGCTGCCAGTGCACGGCCACGAGGGTGCCGCCCTCCTCCAGGGCGTCGACGGCCCGCCCGAGCACGGTGTCCAGGTCTGCGGGCGTCAGGTAGTACAGCACCTCGCTGAGCACCACGAGGTCGAGGGTGCCTGCCGGCCACGGATCGAGGAGCGATGCCCGGCCCAGCTCCACGCGGTCGGCCAGTCCCTCGCGGCGTATGCGGTCCCGTGCGCTCGACAGGGCACGAGGCACCACGTCCGTTGCGACGACCCGGTCGCAGCGTCTCGCCAACTGCGCCGTCAGTACCCCGATCGAGCATCCCGGTTCGAACGCCCGCCGATAGTGCGGACGGGGCAGGGYGGCGAGCGTGAGCGCGTACTTGCGGTGTTCGTACCACCGTTCGTCGAATCCCCACGGGTCCGCCGATTCCGCATACATCGACTCGAAGTAGCCGGGATCCATCGCGCTCACCACAGCACCCGTTCCGTCGTCCGCATCAGTCGCGCCAGCACCCACGGCGGGAGGATCGTGGCGTCCCGGGGGTCCTCGGACAACGGGCGGATCTGGGTACGGAATTCGTCGACGGCCCGGCGTTTGCGCGCCAGGACGTCGACGGTGGGTGCGAGTACTCGCATCCGGTTCCACGGCACCGACGGGTCGGCGGGTCGCGCCCAGTGCCACATCCAGACCGGATACTCCACCAATCGGTGGCCGGTGACCGAACACGCCTCCGCGGCGGCCCGTCCGGTGGCGTCGTGGTCGGGGTGACCGTCGCCTCGCCAGGTCGCGAGCACCCACACCCTCTCCCCGGCCCGGGACGTCGCGGTGAGCACGTCGACGAGGCGGGTGGTGAGTTCGCGTTCGTACGCGCACACACCGCCGTCCGGCAATCCGAGACGGAGTGGTTCGCCGACGCCCAACAGCGCTGTCGCCCGGTTCGATTCGGCGATCCGCGCGGCCGCCAGCGCGGCGGGTGACAGGGTCGGCGACTGCGGATGCGACGCCGCGCCGTCGGTGACCGCGACGACCTGGACGGAAACACCGGCGGTGGCCGCGGTGGCCATCAGCGCGCCCACGCCGAGCACCTCGTCGTCGGGATGCGGGGCGACGACGACCATGCGGTCGCATTCCGTGAGCGGTATCGGCGGACACCGGACGGAGGCCAGCCACCGCTGCCACACGTCCTCCGGGGTGCCCCGGCCGGCCACGGGTGTCTCCCTGAATCTGGTGGCGTTGTCCACGGTCAGTCCTCCCCCGCGACGAGTTCGCCGAGTGTCGCGAGATCCCGCTCGGCGTGGGATTGCCGGATGTAGACGAGCAAATCCGCGACGTTGCGGGCGTGGTCCGCGTCGCCCGCGAGCGGCGCGGCGCCCAGCGCGCGGCCGACGCGGTCGATCACCTCGCTCGCGGTGCGCTCGACGAGGCCCCGCACCCGGAACGCGCGCACCTGCGCGGACGTCCGATCGACGGGATCCGAGTCCACCTCCGCGGCCGCGGACGCGAGTGCCCATCGAGTCGCGCTGACGGCGACGTCGATCGCGCCGAGGTGCGCGAGCTGGTGACTGTCCGCCCGGCCATCTCGTGCGCGAGCCCGCAGCGATTCCGCCACAGCGAGCGTGCCACCGAACCAGCACGCCGCCACCCCGATGCCGCCGTGCCAGAACCCAGCCCGGTCGAGGTACCGGTCCGCGGCGCCGACAGCTCGCACGGGAACGCCGTCGAACGTCACTGCTTCGGTGTCCGTCGCCGCCATCCCCGGATTGCGCCAGCCCCCGCGTCCCGGCGTGACCCCGGGTTCCCGCAGATCGACGGCGAACAGCCGGGGTTGCCCGTCGACACGTGCCGTGACCAGCGCGTGCGTGCACATCGACGCCCCGGAGCACCACGCCTTCGCTCCCCGCAGTCGCCATCCGCTCGCATCGTGGGCGGCGTCCAGGACCGGGCGTGGTGGTTCGCTGGCCCAGACTCCCCACCACTCGTTCCGGCCGGCGCGGGTGCCGTCGATCTCGGCGAGGATCGCGTCCGCGTCGGCGTGTGCCTCGAGCAGCCGGCCGACCGAGAGGTCGCGGCGGCACCATTCCGTGAGTTGCGCCCACCGGGCGGCGGTGGACCCGTGGCCGGGCAGCGGCAGTTCCGCATCGCCCGAACGGATGATCGCCCGCACGGCGGCATGGGTGGGACTGCTGTCGTGGGTGACGTCGGTGATCATCGGTCCTGCAGTCCCTCCAGGTGGGTGGCGAAGCCCTGCGGCGCGCGGGCGTCGGCCCGTGCGGACGTCTCCACCGGCGCGTCGATGCTCCACACCACGTGCGCTCCGCGTTCGACCATCCGCTGCACCAGGTCCACGTCCTCGTGCGCGGGCAGGGCGGCGAACCCGTCCACCGCCCGGTACAGGTCCGCCGAGAATCCGAGGGACGCGCCGTGCACGTGCCCGTGGGCGGTGCCGGAGCGGTAGGCGCTGCCGTACAGCGACCGCACGTGGTCGGGCCACCCCGACCAGTCGGTGACCGTCACCGTCCCCGCCACCAACTGCGCGCCGCGGCTCGCGTGCTGCAGGTGGGAGGACAGCCAGTGCGCGGGGACGAGCGAGTCCGCGTCCGTGGTGGCGAACCACTCGTGCGGGCGCAGGGCGACCGAGTCGAAGCCCGCACGCCGGGCGGCGCCGACGTTCCGCGCACCCAGCACCACGACGTCGACGTCCGCTGCGCGGGCGACGGCCTCGCTGCGGTCGGTGCATCCGTCGAGCACCACGACGATCGTCACCGGCACCGACACTTCCCGCGCGGCGGTCTGCACCCCGTCGAGGCATCGCGGCAGCAGTGCCTCCTCGTCGTGAGCGGGCACGACCACCGTGATGTGTTCGACGCGCATGACGTCCCTTCCCGATCATCCACTGTGTCCGGGTTCAGCAAGTACCCAGTCCTTCGCCGGCGGAACCACCGCGGACACCGATTCGGGATCGCTCACCGCGGGTAACCTCCCGCCATGAATGCCGCGGACAGCCCCCGCTACCGGAAGATCGTGCTCACCGTCGACGGCGAGGAACGCACCCTCGACGTGGACACCCGCACCACCCTGCTCGACGCGCTCCGCGACCACCTCGGGGTCACCGCGCCGAAGAAGGGCTGCGACCACGGCCAGTGCGGTTCGTGCACCGTCCTCCTCGACGGCAGGCGCGCCACGTCCTGCCTGACGTTCGCCGTCGCCCACGACGGTGCACGCGTCGTCACCGCGCACGGACTGGCCGACGGCGACGTGCTTCATTCCGTTCAGCAGGCGTTCGTCGAGCAGGACGGACTGCAGTGCGGCTACTGCACGCCCGGTCAGATCTGTTCGGCGATCGGGATGTTCGACGAGTTTCTCGCCCTGCAGCCGAGTGCCGTCACCGAGAGCCTGACCGCTCCTCCCGAACTCACCGACGACGAGATCCGGGAACGGATGAGCGGGAACCTCTGCCGGTGCGGCGCCTACCCGAACATCCTCGCGGCGATCCGGCAGGCGGCGGAAGCATGATTCCCTTCGACTACGAGCGGGCCACCGACGTCGACAGCGCCGTCGCCACCGTCACGGCCGATCCGCGGGCGGCGTTCCTCGCCGGTGGCACCAACCTCGTCGACCACATGAAACTCGGGGTGGCGGCGCCGCATCTCCTCGTCGATGTGAGCCGTCTCCCCCTCGACGCCGTCGAGGCACTTCCCGACGGCGGACTCCGGATCGGGGCGGCCGTCCGCAACAGCGACCTCGCCGCGCACGACGTGGTGCGGGCCCGGTACCCGATGCTGTCGCGCGCGCTCCTGTCCGGTGCGTCGGGACAGCTGCGCAACCTCGCGACGACCGCGGGAAACCTGCTTCAGCGGACCCGCTGCGTGTACTTCCAGGACGTCACGACGCCGTGCAACAAACGCGAGCCAAGCACCGGGTGTTCCGCGCTCGGTGGTTACGCCCGCTACCACGCCATTCTCGGTGCCTCGGAGCACTGCGTCGCCGTGCATCCGTCCGACATGGCCGTCGCGATGACGGCCCTCGACGCGGTCGTGGTGGTGCGCGATACCGGCGGGGAACGGCGGATTCCGGTGCGTGATTTCTACCGGCTTCCCGGAGACCGGCCCGACCGCGACACCGTCCTGCGGCACGGCGACCTCGTGACCGCCGTGGAGTTGCCCGAGCCGCCCGCCGGGAACCGGTCCGCGTACCGGAAGGTGCGGGACCGGGCGTCCTTCGCGTTCGCGGTGGTGTCGGTGGCCGCCGAGCTGACCATCGACGACGCGTCGATCACGTCGGCGCGAGTCGCGCTCGGTGGTGTCGCGCACCGGCCGTGGCGTGCCACACGCGCCGAGGAGGTCCTGCTCGGGTCGCCGCCCACGGGGGACACGTTCACGGCGGCGGCCGAGTCGGAACTCGCCGCCGCACAGCCGCTTCCGGGCAACGAGTTCAAGGTCGTGCTGACCCGCCGGGTCCTCGTGTCGGTACTCCGGTCACTCGCCGAGGAGGCGCGCCCATGACGCTCGTCGAGCCGAAGGTGATCGGAACCCCCGCCGAGCGCCTCGACGCCCACGACAAGGTGACCGGGACGGCGCCGTACGCGTTCGAGCACGCGGTGGACGATCCGGCGTACCTGTACCCGATCCTGTCGACGATCGGCCGCGGCCGGGTCACCGCGATGCACACGGCGGACGCGGAAGCCCTGGACGGGGTGCTCGCGGTCCTGACGGTGTTCGACGCGCCCCGTCTCGCGGACACCTCGGACGGGGAACTCACGATCCTGCAGGACCCCGAGGTTCACTACCGCGGCCAGTTCGTGGGCGCGGTGGTCGCGGAATCACCGGAAGTCGCCCGGCACGGCGCGGGCCTCGTCCGCGTCGACTACGACGAGGCATCCCACGACACCGACTTCCGTTCCGGCCGGGACGATCTGTACGCGCCCGACGACGTCAACGCCGGGTTCCCGACCGACACCGACGACGGCGACGTGGAGGCGGCGCTCGCCGCCTCGGCGGTCACGGTCGATCAGGTGTACTCGACCGCGATGGAACACAACAATCCGATGGAACCGCACGCCACCATCGCCCGGTGGACCCCTGGTGGCAGCGGACCGGTTCTGACGCTGCACGATTCGACGCAGGGCGTCCATTCCGTGAGGCAGACCCTGGCACCGCTGTTCGGACTCGAAGTCGAGCAGGTGCGGGTGATCGCCCCGTACGTCGGCGGCGGGTTCGGGTCCAAGGGACTGCCGCACGCGCACAACGTGCTGGCGGTGCTGGCGGCCCAGCGGGCGGCGGGCAGGCCGGTGAAGTTCGCGCTGACCCGGCAGCAGATGTTCGCCCTCTCCGCGTACCGCACCGCGACGGTGCAGCGCATCCGGCTCGGCGCGGACGCCGACGGACGCCTGACCGCGCTCTCCCACGAGGCGATCGAACAGTCCGCGAAGATCAAGGAGTTCGCCGAACAGTCGGCGGTCCCGTCGCGGATGATGTATTCCACACCGAACCGGCACACCACCCACCGTCTCGCGGCCCTCGACGTGCCTGCCCCCTCCTGGATGCGTGCGCCCGGCGAGACGCCGGGGATGTTCGCGGCCGAGGTGGCGATGGACGAACTGGCCGCGGCCTGCGGACTCGACCCGATCGAACTGCGGATCCGCAACGAGCCCGATGCCGACCCGAGTACGGGCCACCCGTGGTCGGGGCGGCGCCTCACCGACTGCCTGCGGGAGGGCGCCCGACGGTTCGGGTGGGCGGACCGTGACGCGACGGCGCGGGCGCGGTCGGACTCGGAGTGGCAGGTGGGATTGGGCGTCGCCTCCGCGACGTACCCCGCGAACACCATGCCGGGATCGGTGGCCCGGATCGTGTACCAGTCCGACGGCACCTACACCGTGCAGATCGGCTCGGTCGACATCGGCACCGGCGCGTGGACGGCGCTCACCCAGATCGCCGCCGACGCGCTGGGGTGCCCCCTGGACTCGGTCGTCCTGCAGATCGGTGACACGAACCTTCCGCCGGCGACCGTCGCCGGGGGTTCCACGGGAACCACGTCCTGGGGCAGCGCGATCGTCGCGGCGGCCCGCGCGTTCCGGGACGAGCACGGCAGCAGCCCGGTTCCGGGGGCGGAGGCCAGCGCGGGGACCCTCGACAATCCGGACGCCGAGAAGTTCGCGCTCCATTCGTTCGGCGCCCATTTCGCGGAGGCGCACGTCCGCCGTGACTCCTGCGAGATCCGCGTCGAACGCATGCTCGGCGTGTTCGCGATCGGCCGGGTCGTGAACGCCCGGACCGTGCGGTCGCAGCTCATCGGCGGCATGACGATGGGGGTGTCGATGGCGTTGCACGAGAGCAGCGTGAACGACCCCCGGTTCGGCCACGTCGTGACGCAGGACCTGGCCTCCTATCACGTCAGCACTCACGCCGACATCAGGTATCTGGACGCGGTGTGCCTCGACGACGTCGACGCGCACGCCGGCCCGATGGGGTCGAAGGGGGCAGGTGAGATCGGCATCGTCGGGGCCGCGGCCGCGGTGGCGAACGCGGTGCATCACGCCACCGGGGTCCGGGTGCGGAAGGTGCCGATCCACCTGGACGATCTGCTGCCGGGGTGACCGGCCGGGCCTACTGCACGCCCCACGCCTGCGCGAGGGAGGTCCGCAGCTGACCTTTCATCGCTCGGATCTTCTGGATGTCGGTGGCCTTCGGCGCGAGTCCGTCGAGCACGAGTTCCATGAAACGGCGGCGGTTGACGCCGAATGTTTCCAGCAGTTCGGCCGCGCTCGCACCGCCGAACGGCGCCCACTGGATCGCGAAACTGATCATCCAGCGCGCATCGGAGCTCACCGAGTGCATCTGTGCGAGCAACTCGCACCGGCGCAGCGCCAGGCGCAGCCATTCGGTGCCGAACGCTTCTTTCGGTTCGCCGTCGGTCTCGGTCGCCACGGCGGTCATCGCGGATCACCGGAGCGGACGGCGAACACCGGCAGCTGTTCGGCCGTCGACGCGGGACGGAACTCGACCCGGACCGGGCAGTCGGACGGTGCAGGGACGTCGCCGTCGATCCAGGTGTACACCCACGGACCTTCGTCGAGTTCGACGATCGCGATCGTGCAGGGGGCGCGGCCACGGTCGCCGCCGCTGTGCCCTCGGTCGACCACCTTCGAGGACACGATCGAGCCGACACCGCACGACGGGACCCGCTCGAGGTTCGAACCCTGACAGGCGGAGCACGTGGCCATCAACGGCGCGAGCAGGGTCGTGCAGTTGAGGCACCGCTGGATCATCAGTTCGCACTTCTGGGCGATTCCCTGCCAGCGGGTCATACCGTCCGTGGTCACGCCGCCACCCCCGCGAGTTCCTGCCCCACCGCGTCGTGTGCCACTAGCTTTCCCCCGGTCCACACAAGACACCGGTCGACGGTGTGCACCCGACGGAGAGGCGGGGGCAGTGGAAGTTGGGGGTCGGGCTTTCGGTGCATTCGGGGATCAGTGGACATCGGGGGCCTCGGTCTGGAGCCGGAGTGGGGGACGTGTATGAGCATCCCGTCCGCAGCGCGGAAGTACAGCGGCTGAACGACCCGGGGACATACCTATTTCGCCCCGTGCGGGTGCCCGGTCAGGGGTGCGGGTCCTGTGCGTGTTCGACGATCCACGCCGCGATCTGGGTGCGTGAGGTGAAACCCAGTTTCGCGAGAATGTGCTCGACGTGCCCCTGCGCCGTGCGCTGGGAGATCACCAGCCGCGCCGCGATCGCCTTGTTGGTCAGCCCGTCGGCGACCAGTTCGGCCACCTGCGATTCGCGTCGGGTCAGGTGCGTCGTCCCGTTCGACGACGCCGTCGCGTCGGGTCGCCTCTCGTCCAGTGCAAGTGCGACCGCGTCGTCGAAGGACGTGTGCATGCCGTGGTCGAACGCCGCATCGAACGCGCGGTCCCCGATCACGGCGCGTGCCTGCTGTTCACATTCCGCATGATGGACGAGCAGGTTGGGGTAGACGGTGCTCGGGTTGCCGACGGCCTGTGCGACGGCCTCCGCGGCACCCATCAGTTCGGCGGCGTTCCGGGCCCGGCCGGAGCCGACGGCCACCCACGCGAGCACCTCGAGCGCCCCGCACGCGCTGATCCGGTCGTCCACCAGGTGCGACAGCCGCAGTCCCTGCTTGACGTAGTCGTCGGCGAGGGCGAGGTGCCCGCGCTGCCACGCCGCCATTCCCGCAGCCCACAGCGACCAGCCGCGATACACGGATTCGCCGTGGGCCTCGGTGAGCGCGAAGATCTCGGATCCGCACATCTTCGCCACCGCCCCGTCACCCTGCATGCCGCTGACCAGTGCCACCCCGAGCAGTCCCCACGTCAGTTGGAGCAGGCTGCCCCGGTCGCGGAACACGGGCAGGGCCTCCTCGAAGCACGCCCGCGCACGCGGCAGGTCGCCGGCGAACATGGCGCAGCACCCGGCGGCGTGGACCACCAGGGCGCCGAGCAGTGTGTCACCGTTCCGCTCGGCGAGAACGGCCCCCTCGTCGACCAGCGCCTTCGCGGCCTCCCGGTCGCCGTGCATGCCCGCGAGCACACTGTCGACGTACAGCGCCTCGATCCGTTCCCGGCTCCCTCCTCCCGGGTGCCGCCCCAGCAGCTGCCCGAGCCAGCGGCGCCCCTCGCGGAGCAGTCCCCGGGCACGCCAGTACGGGTACAGTGCGGCGGCGATCCGCAGTCCCGGTTCGGCCTCCCCCGGCTCGGTCAGGCAGAAATGCAGGGCGGCCCGTACGTTCAGCTTCTCCGCGTCGAGCCGGCCGATCCACATCACCTGCCGGGGTCCGATCCACTCGGCCTCGCACCGCACCACCAACTGTTCGTACCAGTCACGGTGCCGCCTCCGCAGCGACACGAGCTCGCCGGTCTCCTGCAGTTTCTCCCGGCCGTAGTCGCGCACCGTCTCGAGCAGGTGATACCGCACCGAAGGCCCGACCTCTTCCCGGATCAGGATCGACTTGTCGATCAACGACGCCACCACGTCGAGGACGTTCTCGACGGGCAGGTCGCCGGCGCAGATTCCCTCCACCGCGTCCAGTTCGAAGCCGCCCGCGAACACCGACAGTCGCGCCCACAGTTCGCGTTCCTCGTCGGTGCACAGTTCGTGACTCCAGTCGACGCACAAGCGCAGGGTCTGCTGGCGGCTCGGCGCGCCCCGCGACCCCACCGTCAGCAACCGGTAGCGGTCCGTCAGGCGCTGCAGGATCTGCTCCGCCGACATCACCCGCAGCCGCACCGCCGCCAGCTCGATCGCCAACGGCAACCCGTCCAGCTGGCGGCAGATCCGGGCCACCGCCACATGGTTCTCCTCGGTGAGTTCGAACTCCGGCACCGCGGTGGCCGCCCGTTCGACGAACAACGTCACCGCCTCGTATTGCGGCAGGCCCTGCAGGGAGGTGCGTTCGGGTTCGGGCACCGTCAGCGGCGGCACCCGGAGCACCGCCTCCCCGCCGATCGCCAGGGGTTCGCGGGTCGTCGCGAGGATCCGCAGTTCCGGACAGCTCCGTAGCAACGTCTCCGACAGCGCCGCGGCCGCGGCGACCACGTGCTCGCAGTTGTCGAGCACCAGCAGCAGTTRCCGGTCGGCGAGGTACTCGGTCAGCAGTACTTCCGGGTTCCCGGTGCGCTGCTCCCGCAGTCGCAGCGCCGACGACACGGCGTCGACGAGCGTGGTGTCGTCGTCGAGTTCTCCCAACTCGACCAGCCACACACCGTCCTCGAACGCGCGGCTCGCGTCGGCGGCCACCCGCAACGCGAGCCGGGTCTTCCCCACACCCCCGATACCGGCGAGAGTCACCAGACGGGACACGGACAGCAGGCGTCGCGCCTCGGTCACCTCACGGCGACGGCCGACGAAACTCGTCAGTTCGTGGGGCAGGTTTCCCACTGTGCCCTTCACTGCCGCCGGCATCACACCGTCACTCTCGACTCGCAGCCCCCTGCGCACACGGTACTCCCGGTGTGCGGGGGCAACGACGCTTTCGGCTCCGCGTCCGCGTTTTCGGCTGCGCGTCCGCGGGTTTCGAATGGACCCGCGGACGGGATCACCGCGTCCAGCGGGTGGGCGCCCAGCGGCCGGTGTAGGACCGGATGCGGCCGGCCCGGCGGGGCGGACGCAACGCACCGGCCTCGGTCAGGCTGTGCGGGATCATCGCGATCCTCGTGCCGTCGACGACGTACGCGGCACCGGTCACGAACATTCCGGCCGGCGCACACAGATACGACGCCACGTCGGCGACTTCCCGATCGTCGGGGCCGGGCGCCGCGAAGTCCGGTTCGACCGCGGGCACCACCACCGAATTGACGGTGATCGAGTACCGCGCCAGTTCGGCGGCGAGCAGACCCGTCAGCCCGCCGAGACCGGACGCGGAGGTGGTGACGTTGACGATCCGTCCGCCCCCGCCACCGGCGATCATGTACCGCACGGCGCGCTGGATGCACTCGACCGCGGTGCTGCCGGGGCAGCTGACGAGGACGCCGATTCCGCCCAGGTCCCGGGCGAACTCGTCGACGGCGGCAGCGGAGCCGGGCAGGTCGGCCAGGTCCATGCGCTGCACGGCCGCGCGCACCGATCTGGATTCGACGTCGGCGGCCGTGGCTTCGGCGCTTTCCCGGTCCGAGGCATAGGCGRGGCCCACGTCGAAACCGTCTCCCGCGAGTGCCAGGGCGACGGCGCGGCCCATCGGCGAATCAGATCCCGTCACGACTGCGGTGCGTGTGCTGGGGTGCATGGGTTCGGAATACCCCCTGGTAGATCTGCTCAAACGCTCAACATTTTCGGACTGCGCACGGGCAGAACACAATCCGGCGACGAGCCTGGGTGGCCCGCCGCCGATCGGCACCTACCGGGTCAGCAGTTGGACGGCGCCGGGTCGCCGCGGAAGCGAGCGTCCAGGTAATCCAGGGCGGTCGGCAGACCCAGAACGGCCGTGGTCAGGTGATCGGGACTCGGGAACAGGTCCGACTGCACCTTGGCGCCCGCGGCGCAGTACCGGGCGATGGTCGCCTCGATCGAATCGACCGGGATGAGCACATCGGTCGGGCTGTGCCATTCGAAGATCGGTGCAGTCGGAACGCCCGGGTACAACTCGACGCTGTTCTCGTTCAGCACCTCCCAGGCCTGCGGACTGCTCATCAGGTCCGTGGTCTTGGCGACCTCGGTGGCGCTGCGGCCGGCGCCTGCCGCGAGAATGCCGTTGGTGCAGGCGTTGACCATTTCGTCGCGCATCGCCAGTCCGCGGTCGTTGAGCTGCTCGCTGATCGGAAGCTTGTCCGGGTACTCCCGCTCGAGTCCGAGCGCCRCCGCCATCGCGAGACCGAACGCCGGATGCGGTTGCATGCCGAGACCGTTGGCCATCTTGCCGATGTTCATGGGCACACCGCCCTCGGCGACGCCGACGATGTTCAGTTCCGGGGCGTAGGTCGGTGCGAGTGCCGCGGCCCACGCCGAGGCCATGCCGCCGCCGGAGTACCCGGCCAGCGCGACCGGGCTCTCCGCCACCGCCAGTTCCGGTACCCGCTGCACCGCGCGGATGCCGTCGAGCGTGATGGTTCCGCCGAGCCGGGCGGCGCCGTAGGCACTGTTCGGGCCGAGGTGGTCGGGCAGCGCGACGGTCCAGCCGCGCTGCAACGCGAGGTTCAGTGCCGGTGCCTCCTTGATCTGGAGGTCGGGATCGTTCGAGTACAGCGTCCGCGACGGCGCGCACCGCGGCCCGAGCGCGTTGATGATGTGCTGATACGACAGCAACGGCCCGTTCACCGGCCGGTTGCGGGGTACCAGCACGGTGGAGACCGACGAGATCGGATGGTCCTCCGAGTTGGTGGTGCGGTACTTCACCTGCCAGACGTCGGTGTCGGGGAAGGCCAGCAGCGGCGGCATCGGACGGACCGCGAGCGGCTCACCGACCGCGGCCTCCGCCAGACCCTGCGGCTGCCCGTAGAAGGGATCGGGGTCGGAGGCGGGATAGATCGGCAGGGCGGCGGCAACTCCGGCGTTCGCGACCGCGGTGCAGGCGACGAATGCGGCACACAGAGCGCTCGCGGTGAGGCTCGTGATACGTGAGCGCTTCATGTCGCCTCCTGGTGTGGGTAGAGATCGATTGTTACCGAGTTCGCAGGAGATATCGCGATTCGGGCCCGCCCGTTACTGCACTGCAATCGACGGCGGGCCCGCCCGCAACGTAAACGGGTCAGTGCGTGCCCAGATAGTCCTCGAGGACGGGCCCCACCACGGCCAGGACCTCGGGTTCGATCATCTGGTTGTGCTCGCACTCGATCTTGACTTCCCGGATGCCGCCGGTGACCGAATCGCGCCATTCCTCCGGTGAATGCTCGCCCGTCGCCGCCGACCCGGCGGCGGTGAAGAACAGCAGGTCCCCGTCGAACACCTGGGGCCGGAAGTTGTTCATGATCCGCGAGGAGTTCGTGAACCCGGCGCTGATCCGCTCGAGGTGCCGAGGAGTCAGTCCGGTCTTCTGCCCGAACGCGTCGTCCAGCAACTCGACCGCCCGCTCGTACGTGAGTTCCTCCCCGGACACGGACTCGAGGTCCAGCCCGAGACCGTGCAGCAACTCGGGCACGGTGAGGCTCTCCGGGCCCTGATCGGTCCCGTTCGCCACGTAGCTGTCCATGAGGGCGAGGGTGTCGACGGCCTCCCCCTCCCGCCGCAGTTCGACGGCCATGGCGTGCGCGATGACGCCGCCGAGCGACCAGCCCAGCAGGTGGTACGGCCCGTGCGCCTGGACCTTGCGCATCTCCAGCACGTACTGGTGCGCCAGCTGCTCGATCGAGTCGACGGCCGGGCCGCCGCTGATGATCGGCAACTGCAGGCCGAACGCCGGACGGTCCTGCGAGAGGTGCTGCAGCAGTCCCGCATACCCCCATGACAGACCGATCCCGGGATGGATGCAGAACAGCGGCGGCTTCTCCCCCGTCGGGCGCAGCGGGATGACGACGCCGAGCGCCTCGTCCACCGGCGACCCGGCGGCGTTCTCGGTGTCGACCCGGAGCGCCAGCCCCGCGGGCGTGGGATCCAGGAACATGGACTGCAACGGGATCTGCCGTCCGAGGCGCTCCTGCAGCACCGTGATCACCCGGGTAGCGACGATCGAGTTACCCCCGAGGTCGAAGAAGCTGTCGGCGGTGCCGACCCGGTCCACGCCCAGCACCTCGGCGAAGGCCTCGACAATGATCCGCTCGGTCGCCGTCGTCGGGGCCCGGAAGGCCGCGCCGGTGGTGCCGAACTCGGGCGCGGGCAGCGCCTTGCGGTCGAGCTTGCCGACCGGGGTCATCGGGATCTGGTCGAGAACCACCACCGCCGACGGGACCATGTGCGCGGGCAGGCGGTCGGACGCGTGGGTGCGCAGTTCCGCCGGCTCGAGGTCGTGGCCCTCGGCGGCCCGCACGTACGACGCGAGGAGCGTGTCGCCGGACGGACCGGTGTGACCGATGGTGGCCGCGAACGCGACCGCGGGGTGCCGGGCGAGGACGGCGTCGATCTCACCGAGTTCGATGCGGAAGCCGCGGACCTTCACCTGGAAGTCGGTGCGGCCGATGTACTCGATGGTGTGGTCGCCACGCCAGCGCACGACGTCGCCGGTGCGGTACATCCGGCGGCCGGGCTCCCCGTACGGGCAGGCGACGAACCGTTCCGAGGTGAGCGCCGACCTGTTGTGGTACCCGCGTGCCAGTCCGGGTCCGGTGATGTACAGCTCGCCGGGCACGCCGGCCGGGACGGGCTGCAGGCGTTCGTCGAGGACCAGCGAACCGAAGCCCAGTGCGGGGGCGCCGATGTTCACGACCCCGCCCGGACGCATCGGGGCGCTGACACTCGCCTGGATGGTCGTCTCGGTGGGCCCGTACCCGTTGTGCATGTTGCGGTGCTTGCCCCAGATCTCCACCAGTTCCGGCGGGCAGGCCTCGCCGGCCACCGCGAGGACCCGCAGCGACTCGAGCCCGACATCCTCGATGGACGACAGCGCGGTGGGCGTGATGAACGCGTGCGTGACCTCGTTGCGCCGGAACAGGTCCGCCAACTCGGCGCCACCGAAGACGGTGGGCGGCACGATCACGACTCGCGCCGAGGCGCCGAACGCCATCATCAGCTCGAAGATCGACGCGTCGAAGCTCGGGGACGCCAGATGCGAGACCCGCGAATCGTGCGTGACCTGGAACCGTTCGTGTTCCTCCGCGGTGAGGTTGGCCATGCCGCGGTGAGTGACGATGACCCCCTTCGGTTTCCCGGTCGACCCCGATGTGTAGATCAGGTACGCCGGGTGCGCCAGATGCAGCGGGATCGTGCGGTCGGCGTCGGTCACCGGCGCCGAGGACATGCCCGCGACCTGCTCGGCGAACGTCTCGTCGTCGAGCACCAGCCACGGCACCGTGTCCGGGAGGTTGTCGCGCCTGCCGGCGACGGTCAGGCCGACCGAAGCCCGGCAGTCGGTGAGCATGTAGTCGATGCGGTCCCGCGGGTACGTCGGATCGACTGGCACGAACGCGGCACCCGACTTGGCCACCGACCAGATCGACACCACTTCCTCGATCGACCGCGGCATACCGATGGCCACGAACGTCTCCGGTCCGACACCCTGAGCGCACAGCACCCGCGCCAGCCGGTTGGACCATTCGTCGAGTTCCCGGTACGTGACCTGCCGATCCTCGAACGACAGTGCCACCGAGTCGGGGTCGAGGGCCGCGGCGGCCGTCAGCAGGTCCGGCCACACCTCGGGCCGCACGTCGGGCTTGCCGCGGGCCGGGACCATCTCGTCGATCTCCGCCTCGTCGAGCAGCGGGACGGTGCCGATCGGCCGGTCCGGGTCGGCGACGACGGCCGCGAGGACCCGCACGAACCGGTCCGCGATCGAACGCGCCGTGTCGGGGTCGAACAAGGAGACGGCGAAGTCCAGGCCGCCGGCGACACCCGCGGGCGCGCCGTCCTGGTCGAACCGCTCGGCCAGGATCACCTCGAGGTCTTCCTTCACCACCCGGGTCTCGAGGTCCACGTTCTCGACCCGCAGGTCCGGCAGTTCCAGCGTCGGGTTCTCGTTGTTCTGGAACTCGAGGGCCACCTGGAACAGCGGCGAGTACGACGTGGACCGGGTCGGGTTGAGTTCCTCGACGAGCCGCTCGAACGGCAGATCCGCGTGCTGGAACGCGGCCAGGTCGGATTCCCGGATCTGCTGCACCAGTTCGGTGAACGTCGCGGACGGATCGATCCGGTTCCGCAGGACAAGCGTGTTGACGAACATGCCGACCATCTCGTCGAGCGCCTCTTCACCGCGCCCGGCGACCGGGGTGCCGATGACCACGTCGTCGGTRCTGCCGAGCCGCGACAGCAGCACGGCCAGCGCGGCGTGGACGGCCATGAACATGGTGGCGTTGTTGGTCCGGGCCAGTGCTGTCAGCCGCTGATGGAGATCGGCGTCGATCGCGAACTCGACCCGATCACCCTCGAACGTCTGCTGGATCGGCCGCGGCCGATCGGTCGGCAACTGGATGACGTCCGGCAACCCGGCCAGCGTCTCCGACCAGAACCGCAACTGCCGGTTGATCATCGACTCGGGATCGTTCTCCGACCCGAGTCCGGCATGCTGCCACAGGGTGTAGTCGGCGTACTGCACGTGCAGCGGAGCCCACTGCGGGCAGTCGCCGTCCAGCCGCGACGTGTAGGCCACCATGACGTCGCGGGCGAGCGGCGCCAGAGAGAATCCGTCCGCGCAGATGTGGTGCACCACGATCGTCAGCACGTGATGGTCGGGCGCCGTCCGGAACAGGGCCGCCCGCACCGGGACGTCGGTGCTGACGTCGAATCCGCGGGACACCAGGTCCATGATGTGCCGCGGCAGGTCCGCCGCGTCCACCTCGACCGTGTCGACGTCCGGTTGGGCGTCGGCGGCGGCCAGGATCCGCTGGGTCGGTTCRTTGCCGACCGTCGGGAAGACGGTGCGCAGCGTCTCGTGCCGTTCGAGGACGTCGGCCATCGCCAGGCGCAGGGCGTCCTCGTCCAGGGTTCCGGTGAGCCGCACCGCCAGCGGAATGTTGTAGGCGGGTGAGGACGTGTCGAACTGGTTGAGGAACCACATCCGCTTCTGCGCCAGCGACAACGGGATCCGATCCGGGCGTTCGACCGGGGCGAGAGCGGGTCGGGCGCCGCCGCTGACGCTGTCGGCGACGCGTTCGGCCAGCGACCGGGCGTCGGGGGCCTCGAACAGCGCCCGCACACCGATGTCGGTGTCCAGGGCGTCCCGCAGCCGCGCGGTGACACGCGTCGCGACCAGCGAGTTGCCGCCGAGATCGAAGAAGTTGTCGTCGATGCCGATCCGTTCGAGACCGAGGACGTCGGTGAAGATGTCCACGATCTTGCGTTCGAGGTCGTTGGTCGGTGGCTGGAACTCCGCGGTGGTGACGTGGAACTCCGGCGCGGGCAGCGCCGACCGGTCCAGTTTGCCCACCGGGGTCAACGGGATCTCGTCGAGGAACATGATGCTCGTCGGCACCATGTGCGCTGGCAGCCGCGTCGACAGGTGCGCGGTCAGCTCGGCGGGGTCGACGCCCCCTTCCGTGACGGGCAGCAGGTACGTCACGAGCACCGTGTCCCCGGACGGGCCGGGGGCACCGAGGGTCGCGGCGAAGCCGACCCCGGGGAACGTGGCGATCTCGTTGTCGATCTCGCCGAGTTCGATGCGGAACCCGCGGATCTTCACCTGGAAGTCGCTGCGGCCCACGTACTCGACGGTGTGATCGGCGCGCCACCGGACGATGTCGCCGGTGCGGTACATCCGCTCCCCCGCCTCCCCGAACGGGTTGGCGACGAACCGCTGGCTGCTCAGTTCGGGGCGCCGGTGGTAGCCGCGGGCGAGACCCGCGCCGGTGATGTACAGCTCGCCGGGAACGCCGACAGGCACCGGCTGGAGCCGCGAATCGAGCACGAGTTCGCCGACGCCGCGGATCGGGCCGCCGAGGGTGATGGGGTCGCCCACCGTCATCGGGTCGCTGATGTTGGCCATCACCGTGGTCTCGGTGGGGCCGTACGCGTTGGACAACTGCCTGCCGGGCGCCCAGCGGGTCACCAGTTCTGGCGGGCACGCCTCGCCGCCGAACACCACGTGCTGGAACTCGTCGAGCCCCTCCGGGTCCACCGTCGACAGCGCCGCGGTGGTGACGAAGGCGTGGGTGACGTGTTCCGACCGGATCAGTTCGGCCAGTTCCGCTCCGCCGTACACCGTGGGCGGCGCGATGACCATGGTGGCGCCGACCCCGAACGCCTGCAGGTACTCGAACACCGACCCGTCGAAGCTCGGTGTCGAGAAGTGCAGTGTGCGGGACGTCTGCGCGGCCGCGAAGCGCTGCCGCTGGTCCTCGGCGAAGTTGTCGAGGCCCTCGTGGGTGACGACGACGCCCTTCGGCTTGCCCGTCGACCCGGAGGTGTAGACGATGTACGCCGCGTTGTCGAGGCTTATCGGCGACCGGCGGTCCGAATCTGCTACCGGCAGAGCCGGTTTCGCCTGGCACGCCTTCTCGAACTTGGGCGAGTCGAGCTGCAGCCACGGCACCGAGTCGGGCAGCGACTTCTCGTAGGCGGCCATGGTCAGCCCGATGGTCGCCCCCGAATCGGTCAGCATGTGCTCGATCCGGTCCATCGGGTAGTTCGGGTCGACCGGGACGAACGCGGCACCCGTCTTGGCCACCGCCCACACCGCCAGCACCGACTCGATCGACCGCGGAATGCCGAGCGCCACGAACGTCTCCGGGCCTGCGCCGCGGGAGATGAGAACCCGGGCGAGCTGGTTCGAGCGCTCGTTGAGTTCCCGGTAGGAGACGTTGCGGCCCTCGAACGTCAGAGCGGTACGGTTCGGATCCAGCGCCGCCGCGTCCTCGAAGATCTGCGGCAGCGTCCGGACGGAGAACCCGGGGCGGCCGCGCACCGGCGCGAACTCGGCGAGTTCGGCCTCGGTGAGCAGCTGCATGTGGGCCAGCGGGATCTCGGGCCGGTCGGCGAGGGCGTCGAGCACCCGCCGCAGCCGGTCCGCGATCTCGTCGACCGCGCTTTCCTCGAGGACCTCGGGGAGGTACTCGAACTTGAAGTTCAGCCGGGCGTCACCGGAGGCGACGACGGCCAGCGGGTAGTGCGCGGAGTCCTTGCCGTCGATGCCGAGGACGAACATCCCGGCGATGTCGGTCTGTTCGGTCAGCCCCGCCTCGTCCACCGGGTACGACTCGAACACGGTCAGCGTGTCGAATGCGCCGCCGCCGCCGACCGCCGACTGGATGTCGGTCAGCCCCACGTAGTGGTGGTCGAGCAGCGTGGCCTGTTCGCGCTGCACGCGTTCGAGCAACTCGCCCAGCGACTCCCACGGGTCGAGGGTGACCCGCACCGGGAGGGTGTTGATGAACAAACCGACCATCGACTCGATGCCCGCGATCTGCGGCGGCCTGCCGGACACGGTCCCGCCGAACACCACGTCGGAGCGGCCGACCAGGCCGCCCAGCACGATTCCCCACGCCGTCTGGACGACGGTGTTGAGGGTGAGCCCGCGTTCGCGGCTCAGGTCACGCAACCGGGTGGTGTGCTCCTCGGACAGCGTGAACGCGGTCTCCTCCGCCACGGCGGAATGCGCCTCACCCCGCTCCAGCGGGGCCAGCAGCGTCGGCTCCTCGACACCGTCGAGCGCGGCGCGCCAGGCGTCGAGGGAGTCCGTGGTGTCGTGGCGCTTCATCCACGACAGGTAGTCGCGGTAGGAATGGACCCGCGGCAGCAGGCTGCCGTCGGCGTCCAGGGCGTACAGCGTCAGCAGGTCGCGGAGGACGAGCGGCGTCGACCAGCCGTCCAGCAGGATGTGATGGTTGGTCAGGATCAGCCGGTACTCGTCCCCGGTGAGCCGGACCAGGGAGAGACGCAGCAACGGCGCGTCCGCCATGTCGAACTTCACCGACCGGTCGCCTGCCACGATCCGCTCGTATTCGCGGGCCGTCTCCTCGGGACCCAGGGCCGACAGGTCGAACTCCGACCACGGCAGTTCCACGTGCTGCTGGATGATCTGCGCGGAAGCGCCGGCACTGTCGTGGACGAACGCGGCCCGCAGGTTGGGGTGCCGGTCCAGCAGCGCCTGCCCCGCCCGGCGGAACCGGTCCGCGTTCACGTCGCCGCGCAGCTTCAGCGCCAACTGCACCAGGTACGGGTCGACCGAGGCGTCCGAGAACTGGGCGTGGAACAGCAGTCCCGACTGCAGCGGCGACAGCGACCAGATGTCCGACAGCGCCGGGAACCGGGACTCGAGCCGGTCGATGGCGTCCTGGTCGAGCGTCACCAGGTCCAGGTCGGACGGTGTCACACCGCCGGCGTCGGGCCGCGCGACGTGCTCGGTCAGCGCGGTCAGCGCCTGCACCCACAGGTCGGCGAGCGCACGCACCTCGGACGGGGTGAGGACCCCGGTCGGGAACGCCCACGTGGCCCGCAGCCGGTTGCCGTCGACCCCGGTGCCGGTGACGGCGTTGATGTCGAGCGCCGACGCCACCGGGATGTCGGAGGCGGGGATGTCGTCGAGTTTGGTGTCCGTCACCGGGACCCAGGCGTGCCCGTGGATGTCGGTGGACGTCGCACCGCCCAACCGGCCCAGGTAGTTGAACGTGACCTGCGGCTTCGCGAGCGCCCGCAACCGGTCGGCGCTCTCCGG
Organism: Rhodococcus sp. P4_B6; assembly: GCF_056402215.1. Taxonomy (NCBI): domain Bacteria; kingdom Bacillati; phylum Actinomycetota; class Actinomycetes; order Mycobacteriales; family Nocardiaceae; genus Rhodococcus; species Rhodococcus sp. P4_B6. Next base: position 20,411 of record NZ_JBFUHV010000155.1, read on the forward strand.
GTCCAGGTAGCGGAGCATGCCGTACCCGATGCCGTGGTCCGGGATGGCCAGCAGCTGTTCCTTGATCGCCTTGATCGCCGACCCGGCGGCCCGGCCACCGGCGAAGGCGTCGTCGAGGTCGATGCCCGACAGGTCCAGGCGCACCGGGAACATGGCCGTGAACCAGCCGGCGGTACGGCCCAGATCGGCGCCCGGCAGCACTTGGTCCTCGCGTCCGTGGCCCTCGAGGCTGACCAGCGACTCGCGCGTGAAATCGCCGTGGGTGCGCCGCCACTGCGCCAGCGCCAGCGCCAGTGCGGTCAGCAGACCGTCGTTGACGCCGCCGTGGAACGCCTCGGGGACACGGGTCAGCAGAGCATCCGTGACGTCGGCGGGCACCTCCACGGTGACCTTCTCGACCGTTCCCGCCACGTCGATCGCGGCGTCGAGCGGACGCGATCCGATCAGCGGGTCATCGGCCTCGAGCACCCGGCGCCACAGTTCGATCTCGGCGCTGCGTTCGCGGGTCGCGTCGACGAGTCCGTGTGACCAGCGCCGCATCGACGTGCCGACCGGCTCGAGTGCCGGTTCCTGGCCCGCGGAGACCTGCGCCCACGCCGTCGCCAGATCGGGGACCAGGATCCGCCACGACACGCCGTCGACGACCAGGTGGTGGGCCACGACCAGCAGCCGCCCGCCCTCGTCGCCGGCGTCGAACCACACCATCTGCAGCA
>NZ_JBFUHV010000156.1:0-20991 GCF_056402215.1 Rhodococcus sp. P4_B6
CCTCGGGCTCCGGCTCGGCCGCCTCGGGCTCCGGCTCGGGGTCCGTGGGCTCTGGTTCCGGCTCGGCGACAGGCGCGGGCGCGACCTTCGCGACGGGCGCGGGCGCGGTGACCGGCGCGATCTTGGCAACAGGCTCCGGCGTGGGCTCCGGTTCCGGTTCGACCTCGATCTCGGGTTCGGTCTGTCCGGCGCCGGCGGGCTCGACGATGGACGTCTCGGCGGTGACCGGATCGTCGTCGGGATTCGCGAAATGCGAAGACTGCGCGGAACCGCTCTGATGCCCGGCTCCCGCGGCGTGCCCCGCGCCCGGGATGTACAGGCCCGAGGCGGCCGGCTGATAGCTGCTGTACGAGCCGCCTGCGAGTTCCTGCACACGCGTCGAATCCGCCCGCAGCGCGATCCGTTCGGTCGGCATCGCGCCGTCGAACAGTGCCTCGAGATTCTTGCGGAGCGACGAGAGTTCGGCGCGCAGCGCGGCGAGTTCCTCTGCATCGGCACGCACCTCGCTGCGCACCCGCTTCTCGACGGTGAGCTCGTATTCGCGCCGTGCCGAGATCTCCCGCTCGAGCTGCAACTCGTAGACGGTCTGCAGGTCGCTGACCTTCGCCTTGTCGAGCGCCGACTCGCGCCGGTACTTCGTCATGGCGATGGCACCGACCGTGGCGGCCCAGAGCGCGGCCACCAGTCCCACGCGCAGGAGTTGGACGCTGTCGCTGAAGATCAGGAACAGGGACGCGATCACCGCGAGAGCGAGCAGACCCGCAACGATCATCTGGCTCGCGCTGCGCCTGTTGCGGCGCGCAGACTTGAGGCGACCAGGATTCGTCATGGTGCCAAGGGTACTTGGCCGCGAAGGGTGCACCGCGCATTCCATCCGACCTGCGGCGATCCCCTGTGCCCTAATGCGCGGGCTCGTCCGAGGGGTCGTCGGGGGTGCGGCAGCAGTGTTCCAGCCACAGCGCCGCACCGACGAGCGCCAGTGCCGCGACGAGACCGACCCACGCGCCGGGACTGTCCGAGCCGGCGGCGCGCAACACCGACTGCTGCGGAAGCAGGTACAGCAGGAAGCCTCCCCACACCCCGGCCGTCGCGGCGCCGACGAGTGCGGATGCCTTGGCCAGAGCGGCAACCCGGGCGGCGGTGATCGGGTGCAGCTGACGCGGCCCGTCACCCACCTGGTGGTTACTGACCCGGGATCGCACCATGAACGCGAGCACGACCTCGATCAGCGCGACCGGATACAGCGACGCCCCCGCGTACACGGGGATGGGCGGGAACGACCCGTAGAACACGCGCACCAGGATCCAGGTGGCGGCGACGGCGAGCGCGGCGAGGAACAGCAGATCCCAGATGCGGGTGGGTTTCATCGTGCCCGTCGGCTCCGGCTTCATCGCGACCGCCGGTCCAGGGCGAGGTCCGTCCGGTGCACACCGGCCCGCTCTTCGGCGTCCAGCAGCGGCAGCAGCGCGTCCACGCGGGTCGTCGTGCCGTCGACCGGCAACGCGGCGTCGGGTTCGACGTCCAGCCACGGAATCAGCACGAAGGCACGTTCGTGAGCTCGCGGGTGCGGCAACGTCAGTTCCGGGTCGTCGCTGCGGATGTCGTCGCACGTGACGACGTCGACGTCGAGCGTGCGCGGACCCCACCGTTCGACGCGCACCCGGTCGGCGGCGGCCTCGAGTTCCTGCCCACGCCGCAGCCAGCCGTAGCCGTCGAGGGCGGGATCGTCGGCGACGAGGACCGCGTTGAGAAAGTCCTGCTGCTCGACGCCGCCCCACGGCGCCGTCGAATACACCGGGGACACCGCAACGACCGCGTCACCCAGACCGTCGAGGACGGACTGCAGGTGGGCAAGGCTGTCGCCGACGTTCGACCCGATCGACAGCACCGCGCGACTCATGGTCTCGACCTGTGCGCCACCACCGCGACGTCCGCGAAGGTCAGCGGGATCGGCGCGGACGGCTTGTGCAACACCACCTCAGTGCTCCGGACGCGGGGGTCGGTCATCACCCCGTCCGCGATCTCGGCCGCCACGGTCTCGATCAGGTCCCGGGAGGGGCCCGCGATGATCGCGGCCGCACGCTCGGCGAGGCCGCCGTAGTCCAGGGTGTCGTCGAGGTCGTCCGACGCCGCGGCGGGCGCGAGGTCCATCCAGACGGTGATGTCGACGTAGAAGTCCTGACCGTCCCGCTTCTCGTGGTCGAAGACACCGTGATTGCCGCGAACCTTCAATCCGCGCAACTCGATTCGATCACTCACGTCCGGCTGCACCCCTCGTCCAGGCCTCGGCGACCGCGATGGCGTCGAGGGAGGCCTGTGCGTCGTGCACACGCACTCCCCACGCCCCGTGGGTCGCCGCGAGCGCCGACACGACGGCGGTCGCGGTCTCCCGGCCCGCGGGGGGACGGGGTTCGCCGTCCGCATCCGCGAGCAGCGAACCCAGGAACCGCTTGCGGGAGGCGCCGACGAGAACGGGGAATCCCAGCTCGGTGAACTCGGGCAGCGCCTTCAGCAGCGCCCAGTTGTGATCGGAGTTCTTCGCGAAACCGAGACCCGGATCCAGCACCAGCGAGCCCGGATCCACCCCGGCCTTCACGGCAAGGTCGACCTGCGTCATCAGTTCGTCCCGGACCTCACGGACCACGTCGCCGTAGTGGTCGGCGGTACCGCGGTGCACGTAGTCGCCGGCCGAACGCCAATGCATCAGGATCCACGGAACTCCGGCGTCCGCGACCACCGACGCCATCGCCGCATCGGCACGACCACCGGCGACGTCGTTGATGATCGACGCGCCCGCGCCGATCGCGGCCTCCGCGACGGACGCCCGCATCGTGTCGACGCTGACGCAGATGCCCTCGGCCACCAGGTCCGCGATGACGGGTGCGACCCGTCCGGCCTCGACGTCCGGATCGACCCGCGCCGCGCCCGGCCGGGTGGACTCGCCGCCGACGTCGACGATGTCGACGCCGAGACGCTTCAACGCGAGACCGCGTTCGAGCGCCGCGTCACGATCGAGGAAGCGTCCGCCGTCGGAGAAGGAATCGGTGGTGACGTTGAGAATCCCCATCACCACGGTGCGGCCCGGTGAGGGCAGCTCGATCACGGTCACTTCCGCAGAATAAGGTCCAGAGCCTCGGAACGTGAGGCCGCGCTGGACTGGAGCAGACCACGCACCGCGGAGGTGGTGGTACTCGCACCAGGCTTGCGGATCCCCCGCATCGCCATGCACAGGTGCTCGGCCTCGATGACCACGATCGCACCGCGCGGATCGAGCTTGCGCATGACGGCGTCGGCGATCTGGCTGGTCAGACGCTCCTGGACCTGCGGGCGCTTGGCATACAGGTCGACCACGCGGGCCAGCTTCGACAGCCCGGTCACCTTGCCCGTCCGGCCCGGGATGTACCCGACGTGCGCGACCCCGTGAAACGACACGAGGTGGTGCTCACACGTGGAGTACAGCGGAATGTCGCGGACGAGCACCAACTCCTGGTGCCCCTCGTCGAACGTCGTGTTCAACACGGTGTCCGGATCGGTGTACAGGCCCGCGAAGACCTCGCGGTACGACCGCGCCACGCGGGCGGGCGTATCGCGGAGTCCGGGACGATCAGGGTCTTCACCGATCGCGATCAGCAGTTCCCGCACCGCAGCCTCGGCACGCGGCTGATCGAACACCCGGCCTGTCTCGAGTGCCACGGGCTCACTACCGAGATGATTCACCGACAACCGAAACTCCTCCAGTACCGGGACCGATCGTCCCGAAGCAACAGCCTAGTGTCGGGCGGATCAGTTCGATCCGTCCGGTCCTTTCCAGGCCCTCGTCTGCGCATCGTCGTCCCCGGCGCCCCGCTGCTCGTGCGGCGGATTCCACTGGTTCCCCGGACCCTGGTTGGTGCCCGGCCCCTGATTGCCGGGGTACTGCCCCTCCGGACTCTGGTTGCCCGGATCGCGGGGCGGCCAGCCCGGAGCCGACCATCCCGCGGGGGCGCCGTAGTCGGGACGCGGCTGCGTCATGCCGCCCTGCGGCCGGGCCGGAGTCGGCTGCGAGTAGCCGTTGGCGGGCGCCGGCTGCGGGTACTGCTGCTGCGGCGGGGCCTGCTGCGACTGCTGCTGCGCGAACACCGGTTCGGGCTGCTGGGGCCACGGCTCGCCGCGCTCGGTAGCGAGTTCCCGCGGCGTCTTGACCGGCGGCTTGTCGGACGGGGTCCGGTGCCCGAAGTCGTTGAACGCCGTGATCCGGGGGCGCTTCTCGACGCTGTGGAAGATCTTCTCGAGATCCTTGCGGGTGAGGGTCTCCCGCTCGAGCAGTTCCGTGGCCAGGATGTCCAGCACGTCGCGGTACTCGTTGAGGATCGCCCACGCCTCGGTGTGCGCGGCCTCGATGAGGTTGCGGACCTCCTCGTCGATCTCGCGCGCAACCTCGTGGGAGTAGTCGGACTGCTGCCCCATCGACCGGCCCAGGAACGGGTCGCCGCCCTCCTGGCCGTACCGCACGGCACCCAGCTTGGCGCTCATGCCGTACTCGGTGACCATCGACCGGGCGATCTTCGTCGCCATGTCGATGTCGGAGGACGCACCGGTGGTGGGCTCGTGGAACACGAGTTCCTCGGCCGCGCGGCCACCCATTGCCATGACCAGGCGGGCGATCATCTCGGACCGCGTCATCAGACCCTTGTCGTCCTCGGGCACGGTCATCGCGTGACCGCCGGTGCGGCCGCGGGCGAGGATGGTGACCTTGTAGACGGGCTCGATGTCGGGCATCGCCCACGCGGCGAGCGTGTGCCCGCCCTCGTGGTACGCGGTGATCTTCTTCTCGTGCTCGCTGATGATGCGGCTCTTGCGGCGCGGACCGCCGACGACACGGTCGACGGACTCCTCGAGCGCGGCCTCCGTGATGACGGTGCCGTTCTCGCGGGCCGTGAGCAGCGCCGCCTCGTTGATGACGTTGGCCAGATCGGCACCCGACATTCCGACGGTGCGCTTGGCCAGGCCCTCGAGGTCGGCGTGCTGGTCGATCGGCTTGCCCTGCGAGTGCACCCTCAGGATGGCGCGACGGCCGGCGAGGTCGGGGGCGCCGACCGGGATCTGCCGGTCGAAGCGGCCCGGACGCAGCAACGCCGGGTCCAGGATGTCGGGGCGGTTGGTGGCGGCGATCAGGATGATGCCGGTGCGGTCACCGAAGCCGTCCATCTCCACCAGCAACTGGTTGAGGGTCTGCTCACGCTCGTCGTGACCGCCACCGAGACCCGCGCCACGCTGGCGTCCGACGGCGTCGATCTCGTCGACGAAGATGATGCAGGGGCTGTTCTGCTTGGCCTGGTCGAACATGTCGCGCACGCGGGACGCACCGACACCGACGAACATCTCGACGAAGTCCGAACCGGAGATCGTGAAGAACGGGACACCGGCCTCGCCTGCCACCGCGCGGGCGAGCAGGGTCTTACCGGTTCCGGGCGGACCGTAGAGCAGGACACCCTTGGGAATCTTCGCGCCCAGTGCCTGGTAGCGCGCCGGATTCTGCAGGAAGTCCTTGATCTCGTACAGCTCCTCGACGGCCTCGTCCGCACCCGCGACATCGGCGAAGGTCGTCTTCGGCATGTCCTTGGACAGCTGCTTGGCCTTCGACTTGCCGAAGCCCATGACGCCGCCGCGGCCGCCGCCCTGCATGCGGCTCATCACGAAGAAGAAGATGCCGAGCAGGATCACCATCGGCAGGACGAACAGCAGGATGGACGTGAGCCAGCTCTCCTGCGTGACCGTGGTGTTGTAGCTCTGCAGACCCTTGTCGGAGATCTCGTTGAAGATCTGCTCCGACGCCGACGCCGGATACTTGGCGAGGATCTCGGTCTTGCCGTCGGTGGCGTCGTTGCCGTCCTTCAGCCACAGGCGCACCTGCTGCTCCCGGTCGTCGATCTGCGCCTTCTCGACGTTGTTCGCGTCGAGCTGCGCGATCGCCACGGAGGTGTCGACACCCTTGAAGCCGCGCGTGTCGTTGCCGAAGTAGCTGAAGGCGTAGATCACCAGCAGGATGCCGGCAACTATCGCCAGGTTTCGAAACACAGTCTTACGGTTCATACAGGTCGGCCGAGATGGCCGGTCCTTTCGAGAGTGCGGGTCTTCCGGGTGCGCCTTCCGGCTGCCAACCGGACAAACCAGGTTACCGCGAAGGCACCCCGGCGACTCCAGGTAGCAGCCAACCGCTGTCACGAGCGGTCTCTATTTCGTTCAACGCGCGCGGCGGCCCATCGGTTCCCTCCGCCTCGATCCGGGTCCGGATGTGCGGGAGGTCACCGCGTAGGCGCGACCCTCGGCCAGCCGCCGCCGACCCGCTCGATGTGGGCGGCCAGGGCCAGGATTCTGGCCTCTCCGCCGGGTGGCGCCGCGATCTGCACGGCCAGTGGGGTGCCCGAATGCGAGTGCGTGCCGACGGGGACACTGGCCGCCGGCCAGCCGACGAGATTCCACAGCGCGCTGAGCGGGGCGTACCGCACGTTGGCCACGATGTTCGACAACCACGACCGCTCGCTCCACGTCGTCGCCGCGAGCGGCGGCTGCGCGAGCGCGGGGGTGATCACCACGTCGTAGTTCTCGAAGAAGGCGCGCAGCGAGTCCTCGAGCCTGTTCACCTGCTGCGGGCGGACGAACCGGCCCAGCGCGCGGCCCAACGCGACGTGCCTGCGGGTCCGCGGCTGCAGTCGCCTGCGGTCGAGGCCCTCCGCGTCGGCGGCCGTTCCCGCCGTCCAGCGGGCGAGAACCGGAATCAGGTTGACCGGGTACGGCAACGTCGCGGGCTCCACGTCGTGGCCCGAGCCGGTCAGTTCCGTCCCCGCACGCACGGCCGCGTCCCGCCACTGCGGATCGACCGTGGCCAGGAACGTCGGCGACCCCGACGCCACCGCGATCCGCAGTGGCTCCGACGGCCCGATCCTTGCGAGTTCGGGACGGTCGGCGATCACGGACAGCATGAGGGCGGCGTCGTCGACGGTCGTGGCGATGGGCCCGTTCTCGGCCATGCCGAACCAGGAGGTGGCGCCGAGTTCGGACGGCACGACTCCCCTGCCCGGTTTGATACCGAACACTCCGCAGTTCGCCGACGGGATGCGGATCGACCCCAGACCGTCGGTCCCGTGCGCCAGCGGCACCATTCCCGCGGCGACGGCGGCGGCCGCTCCCCCGGACGAGCCGCCGCAGGTCCGGGACGGATTCCACGGGTTGCGGGTGATGTGGCCGGGCGCGTCGGTGGTTCCCCACACCGCCAGTTCGGGCAGGGTCGTCAGGCCCACCACCACCGCTCCCGCCGCCCGCAGTCGCGCCACGACCGGATGGTCGGCGGCCTTCGGTTCGGCGCTGGTCGCGCCCGATCCCTCACGCATCGGCAGCCCGGCCACGGGGATGACGTCCTTGATCGCGACGGGCACTCCGGCCAGTGGAAGAGTGGCCAGATCCGGTCGGCGGGACAGGGCCAGCGCTTCGGCTCGGGCCTGGTCGCCGAGGACCGCGGCGAACGCCTGGATCTTCGGTTCACGCTCCGCGATGGCCGCGAGCGCGGCCTCGACCTGCTCCATCGGGCTCGAGACGCCCGAGCGGACCTGCTCGGCGACGACGACGGCTGAGGTGAACGGGGAGTCCCCCATCACCCGAGTATATGGTGCAGCGCAGCAGCGATTTCGAGTATTCGCGCTGGATACGGCAGGTCTGCGGGGTTACCATTCGCTTGTCCCTGGATGGGACTCTTCACACCGCTCCAGACAACCTCGATGTGCCCAGAGAACCCGCCCAGTAGAACCCTCGATGTGCAATGACCAGAGGAAACGGGTCGGGCAGAGACGGATCGGCCGCTGGATCGGACTCTGCCGAACGGACCGTCGGAGTCACGAACTCCGAACACGAGAGCAGCGAAGCGACGGTCGCGGCCGGCCCGTCGACGGTGACGGCTGAGCAAGCACTGTCGGCACGGACGATGACCGCCGAGCAGACCGCGTCCGCCGAACAGACCGCCGCGTCCGAACAAACCGCTGCCGCCGAACAGACCGCGGAGGCCGAGCGAACCGCTGCCGCCGAACAGACCGCGGAGGCCCGTCCGACCGTGACCGCCCGGCAGCCGGACACGCTCATCACCATGCCGCCCGGCAATGCGGCGCTCGACGACGTGGAGGTCGGGCAGCAGGTCGACGACTTCGATCTGCTGATGGGGCTGGGCAGCGGCGCGTTCGGCCGCGTGTTCCTCGCACGCCAGCGGTCGATGCAGCGTCTCGTCGCGGTGAAGATCTCCCACGACAAGGGCAACGAGCCGCAGACCCTCGCGCAACTCGACCACGACTACATCGTCCGCGTGTTCGACCAGCGGCTGCTCGAGGACCGTCAACTGCGCCTGCTCTACATGCAGTACCTGCCGGGTGGCACCCTGCTGCGGGTTCTGCGGCGCGTGCGCGTCACCCCCGAGCGGGAGCGGACCGGCAGCCTGCTGCTCGACGTCGTCGACGAGGAGATGCGGGAGAAGGGCGAACTCAGGCCCACCGACTCGAGTGTGCGCGACGAGATCGCGTCCCTCACCTGGCCCGAGACGATCGCGTGGCTGGGACGGCGACTGGCCGAGGCCCTCGACTACGCAGGCAAGCGCGGCGTCCTGCACCGCGACATCAAACCCGCCAACATCCTGCTGACGGCGGAGGGTGTGCCCAAGCTCGCCGATTTCAACATCAGTTTCAGCGACACCGTCACCGGGGCGTCACCGCTCGCCTACTTCGGCGGGTCCCTGGCCTACATGTCCCCCGAGCAACTCGAGGCGTGTCACCGCGGAATGCCGGGAACGGCGGCGGACCTCGACACCCGCAGCGACATCTTCGCGCTCGGGGTGATGCTGTGGGAGCTGATGTGCGGGCGGCGTCCGTTCCAGGACGAGGACGTGTCGAGCGAGTCGCTCGCCGCACTCGAGGCGATGCTGGACAGCCGCAGCCGCGACGTCGACCCGGAATTCCTGGACCAGTTGCCCGCCGACTGCCCGCCGTCGCTGCGCCGGGTACTGCTGACGTGTCTGGCGCCGAAGCCGGAGGACCGGTGGTCGTCCGGCGCCGAACTGGCCCAGCAGTTCGACCTGTGCCTGAACCCGCGGGCCCGTGATCTCGTCGATCCGCCGCCGAACAGTTGGCGCATGCGGTTGCGCCGCTTCGCGCTTCCGATTCTGGTTTTCGGTATCGCGGTGCCGAACGCGCTCGCGGGCGCGTACAACTATCACCACAACAAGATGCTGATCATCAGCAATCTGACGCCGGAGGCGCAGCAGTCGTTCGAGGGGATCCAGTTGGTGATCAACTCGATCGCTTTCCCGTTGGGCGCGATCATGCTGCTCTACTGGTGCCGCTACCCGCTGCTGGTTCCGCGGGGTCTGCGCAAGGGCCGGACGTACGACCGCCAGACCCTGGCCCGAGCCCGCACCGACACGTTGCTGCTCGGCGACCGCGTGGTGCTCGTGGTGTTCGGGTTGTGGGTGATCGCGGGAATCGCCTATCCGATTTCCCTGCAATTGGCGGCGGGGAACGTGCCGCCGGGCGCGTACGTGCACTTCATCGCGTCGCTGATCGTGTGTGGTGCGGTGTCGGTGGCGTACCCGTTCTTCGTGGTGGCGTTCTTCGCGGTGCGCTGCATCTACCCGACCCTGCTACCGCAGGACATCGCGAGCAGCGCCGACGCGCACAAACTGCGGGGACTCGACCGCCGCAGCACGCTGTATCTCGCGGTGGCCGCGTCGGTTCCGCTGGCCGGTGTGGCCGGGGTGACGTTCCTGTCGCCCGACGAGATCACGCTGGTGATCATCGCCGTCCGCATCCTGTGCGTCGGCGGCATCTTCGCGTTCGTCGGCGTGTACTGGCTGTTCCGCCAGCTGGAGCAGGATCTGCGGGCGCTGGAGCTCGCCGTGTCCCACGAACCCGTCCGCTGACGGGCGGGGTTCAGCCGCCGTAGACGGAGGGCTCGAGCGTTCCGATGTACGGCAGGTCGCGGTAGCGCTCGGCGTAGTCGAGGCCGTAGCCGACGACGAATTCGTTGGGAATGTCGAAGCCGACGTTCGCGACGTTGATGTCGACCTTGATGGCGTCGGGCTTGCGCAGCAGCGTGACGACCTCGAGCGACGCCGGGTTCCGCGTCGAGAGATTGCGCATCAGCCAGGACAGCGTGAGACCGGAGTCGATGATGTCCTCGACGATCAGCACGTGGCGGCCGGCGATGTCCTTGTCGAGGTCCTTGAGGATGCGCACGACACCCGAGGACGACGTGGACGACCCGTAGGAGCTGACGGCCATGAACTCCATCTGGGTGGGGATGGGGAGGGCCCGCGCGAAGTCGGTCATGAAGAAGATGGCGCCCTTGAGGACACCCACCAGGAGCAGATCCCCTTCCGGGGCGCCCTCCGGGTAGCGCTTGGCGATCTCCTCGGCCAGTTCGACGGTACGTCGACGGATCTCGTCCTCGGAGATCAGTACCGATGCGATGTCGCCTTCGTACACGCGATCAAACCCTTCGTCGGTCGTCCAATCCGACGTTCAGCCTGCCACGTCGCCGTCGGACCACCAACCTCGCATCCGGTGTTCCGCCCCCGACCGCCACCTGTCCCTGTCCCCGCCACCGTGCGACGAGGTCGTCCACGGCCCGCAGCTGGGTGTCTCCGAGGCCGCGCGCACCGGCCGCGAGCAGCCAGCTGCGGAGTACCCGGCGGCGGACGGGCGGCGCCGACAGGGCCAGGAGCACCGCGTCGATTTCCCCGTCCACCACGACTTTCGCTTCGGCGTCGGCGGCCACCGCGTCGAGGACGGCCCCTTCCTCGCGCAGGTGTTCCCCGGTGCGGGCGAGGGCCCCGGCGACRCCGCCGCCCAGGACGTCCTCCAGCAGCGGCAGCACCTCGGTGCGCAGTCGCACCCGGACGAAGTCGGGTGAACTGTTGTGCGGATCCTCGTGCGGGCGCAGGCCTAGTTCCGCGCAGGTCTGCCGGGTCACCGCGCGTCGCACGTCCAGTAGCGGCCTGCCCCATGGGCTGTCGTAGGGGCTCATTCCCCAGATGGATCGACCGCCCGAACCGCGCGACAGCCCGAGCAACACGGTTTCGGCCTGATCGTCGAGGGTGTGCCCCAGCAGCACCGGGCGGGTTCCGCGCGCCGAGTCGAGGGCCCGGTAGCGGGCCTGCCGGGCGGCGGCCTCCAGCCCGCCGGTTCCGGTGACGTCGACGGGAAGCACCTCGGCGGACGCACAACCCAGGGCCCGGGCACGCGCTGCCGCCTCGTCGGCGACGGCGTCCGACCCCGGCTGCAGCCGGTGATCGACGACCAGGGCGATAGCCGAACGCGCCTCGGCGGCGGCCGCCGCGGTCAGTGCCAGTGAATCGGCGCCGCCCGACAGAGCGACCGCGACGTCGCCGTCCGTGGCGTGTGCCGCGATCCAGCGCCGCACCGCGTGACGAACCTCGAGGATCGCCGGCTCCTCGGGAAGCACTGTCACCGGCTCAGTCCTTCGCGAATCAGCCCAGCACCCGGGACACCCAGGCGTCCGGCGCGTCGATCTCCGCGAGCCGGGGCAATGTGTCGGGGCCCGTCCACACGACGTTGAACCGGTCCATCCCGACCTTGTCCACGACGGCGTCGACGAATGCCTTGCCGCGCACGTACTGCGCCATCTTCGCGTCCATTCCGAGCAGCGCCCGGATGACGCGCTGCACCGGGTTGCTCTTGCGGCGGCGCCGGCTGTCGAAGGCCGCGCGGATGGCGGCCACCGACGGCACGACCGCGGGACCGACCGCGTCCATCACGTGGTCCGCGTGCCCCTCGAGGAGTGTGCCGAGCACCAGCAGACGGTCGAGTGCCTCACGCTGCGGCTCGGCCTGGGTCGCGCGCAGGAGTCCGACGATGCCGCCCGGCGCACCCGACTCGTCGGGCTCCGTGCGCCCACGGTCGCGCAGCGCGGAGGACAACCGGCCGACCATGTCGGTGATCGACTCGTCCTCGGCGGATCCGAGGGTCTCCACCGACTCCTGCATGTACCCGGTGAGCCACGGTGACGACGAGAACTGCACCCGGTGCGTCACCTCGTGCAGGCACACCCAGAGCCGGAAGTCGCTGGGCCGCACCCGCAGTGTGCGCTCGACGGACACCACGTTGGGCGCGACGAGCAGCAGGGTTCCGTTGTCGCCGGTGAACGGGTCGTACTGGCCGAGGATCGCCGAGGACAGGTAGGCGAGCATCGCCCCGGCCTGAATGCCCGCCGGCTTGCCGAGGAGCATGCCGGGGGCGGCGTCGCCGCCGGTGAGTTGCGACATCGAATGCGCGGCGGCGTGGATCCACCCCGCCCGGTCGAGGATCTGGGCGGTGGGCACCGGCAGTCCGTCGGCGAGGCCGGTGACTTCACGGACGGGCAGTTCCGCGCGCATCGACGCGTCGGCCAGTTCCGCGACCACGGTTTCGGCCGTGTACCGCGACGTGGCGGGCCCGCTGCGTGCCAGCCTCACTCCCGTCCTGGCTGCGAGTTTCCAGTCGACGGCACCGCTGAAGGCATTTCCCTCGGCGGCCATCACTCGCACCCGCACGTGCGGAGCGCGGCCGCCAGTGCGTCGAGCGCGGGACGGCTGACCTCCGGCGGGCGGTCGTTGGACATCAGCGCGAACGTGAGGACGCGCCCGTTCTGGTCCACCACGTAGCCGGCGAGGGCGCTGGCCGTGGACAGGGTGCCGGTCTTCGCGCGCACCCATCCGGCGCCCGTGCGGTTCCCCGACGCGTACCGGTCCGACAGGCTGCCCGTGGCACCGGCCACCGGCAGGTAGTCGAGCATCTGCCGCAGGGCGGGATTTCCCTCCCCGGCAGCGGCCGTCAGGACCTGGTCGAGCGTGTGCGGTGCGATGCGGTCGTCCACGGACAGCCCGCTCGCGTCGTGCAGCGTGAGCCCCGACAGATCGAATCCGGCGCCGGACAGGGTCTGGCCGATGGTCGCGACGGCGCCCGCGAACGATGCTTCCGCGCCGGCATTCATGGCAACCTCCCGCCCGATCGCTTCGGCAAGCACATTGTCCGAGTGTTCCATCATCTGCCGCAACCGGTCGCGCAGCGGCGCGGACTGCACACTCGCGACGGTGGCGGCGCCGGGTGCCGCGACGCCCGACGCGACCGCAGACGGGTCGACGCCGAGCGCACCGGCCAGCGTCCGCCCGGCGTCGAGCGCGGGCGTCGAACTGCGCGGCGACTCGTCCACGAGTGGGTCGGCGCGTCCGCCGTCGATCATGATCGGCTCGGTGGGGGTGATGAATCCGGCGCCGACATCGGTCGGGAACCACCCCTGCGCCATGGTGTCGCCCGAGTAGATGCCGGTGTCGACCACGATGCGCGTCACCTGGATGCCCGCGTTCCGGATCTGATCGACCAGTTGCGAGATGTGAGCCGCACCCGGGTAGTAGCCGTTCTCCCCGACCGGCTTCGCGGTGAGAGTGGGATCACCACCGGCGACGAGGACGATCTCCCCGGGAGTCGCCCCCTGCACCACCTTCGTCGTGACGCGGTGGTCGGACGGCAACGACAGCAGCGCGGATCCCGCGGTGAGGACCTTGGTGGTCGACGCAGGCGTCATCGGGGTCTGCGGGTTGACGCTCCACAAGACCTGACCGGTGACCGCGTCGGCGACCGTTCCGCTGAACTTGCCGAGGTCGGGGTTGGCGGCGGCCGGATCGACCGCGGCCGCGATCCCCTGCGCAGTCGGCATCGGCGCGTCGTCCGGGACCGGCGTGACCTGCGGGGCCGCGATGATCGGCGCCGGTGCGGGGGCGATCGTCAGTTCACCGCGGCCCGCCGACGCGTTGTGCGCGCTCACCGCGACCACCAGCACGGCGGCCATCGCGAGCACCACGACGACGACCGACGCGAACAGAATTCGCATGTTCCGACGGTGGCGTCCCGCCAACGAGCCCATCTTCTTCTTTCCCTGGCCCGGCAACGCGCCTCCGTCTTCACTGTGATTCGTGGGTGGTCAGACAACCAACCTTATCCTCGACCCGATATCCTCTCCCCGAATCATCATCGACACGACAGCGAGGAATCGGCGTGGAGTTCGACGTCACCATCGAGATCCCCAAGGGTCAGCGAAACAAGTACGAGGTCGACCACGTGACCGGTCGCGTGAAGCTGGACCGCTACCTGTACACCGCGTTCGGCTACCCGGCCGACTACGGCTACATCGAGAACACCCTCGGCGAGGACGGCGACCCGCTGGACGCGCTGGTTCTGCTCCCCGAGTCCGTGTTCCCGGGAGTCATCGTCGAGGCACGTCCCGTCGGCATGTTCAAGATGGTCGACGAGGCCGGCGGCGACGACAAGGTGCTGTGTGTGCCCGCCGGCGACCCGCGCTGGGACCACATCCAGGACATCGGCGACGTCCCGCAGTTCGAACTGGACGCCATCAAGCACTTCTTCGTCCACTACAAGGACCTCGAGCCGGGCAAGCACGTCGAGGCGGCCGACTGGGTCGGGCTCGCCGAGGCGAAGGCAGAGGTCGAGGCCTCGCTCGAGCGTCTGAAGGACAACGGCGGGCACTGAGCCCGACGTTCGTTCGAGCGGCGCCCAGTTCTCCCGTCATCGGGTGGACCGGGCGCCGTTGCCGTCTCACTCCCCCGCGTCGCCGCGGGCCGCGGCCTGCAGTCCGGACTCACTCCGCAGGGGTACTTCCTTCCACAGCACGGTGAGGACGAACGCGACGACGGCGAGTATCGAGACGCTGAGGAAGACGGATCCGATGGCGTCGGCGAATCCTTGCCGGAACGGCAGGGCGAGCACGTCGTCGAGTCTTCCGATCACCGAACTGTCCGTGAGGACGCCGCTGACGCCTGCGTGGTCGGGGCTGAGCATTCCCTGACCCATGGCGGCCTCGGCGGGGTCGTTGCTCTGCGCGGCGGCTACCACTGCCCGCCGGAAGTCGGAGGTGCCCGCGGCGGCCGTCACGCGCTCGCCGATGGCCGGGGTGAGGCGGGAGAAGAGGATCGACAGGAAGATCGCGACGCCTGCCGTGCCGCCGATCTGCCGGAAGAAGGTGGCCGCTCCGGTCGACACCCCCATGTCCTGCGGGGGCAGGGCGTTCTGAATGGCGAGGGTGAGCGGCTGCATCAGGTTTCCGAGACCGAGTCCCAGGATCAGCATGAACGCCATCACGACGGGCATCGGGGTGTCGGCTGCGAGCGTGTGCAGCAGGAACGCGGCGACCGCGATCAGGGCGGTCCCCAGGATCGGGAAGTACCGGTACCGCCCGGTCCGCGAGATCATCTGGCCGCTGACCACCGACCCGGCCATGAGACCGAGGACCATCGGCAGGATCTGGAACCCGGCGAGGGTGGGGCTCGAGCCCTTCACCACCTGCAGGTACTGGGGCAGGAGGGTGATGCCGCCGAACATCACGGCGCCCACGACGAGGCTGATGACGACGCCGAGCGCGAAGGTGCTGTTGCGGAAGAAGCGCATCGGGATGAGCGCGTCGTCTTTCATCGCCAGTTCCACGAGCACGAACGCGAGCACGCCGACTGCGCCGATCACGTAGCACGCCAACGACTTCGAGTTGCTCCATCCCCAGGTGTGCCCCTGTTCGGCGACGACGAGCAACGGCACGACACCCACCGCGAGGGCGATCGCGCCCCACCAGTCGATCCGCCTGCTTCCGCCCGGTCGCCGCGGAAGCTGCAGCACCCGGGAGACGACGGTGAGCGCGACCAGCCCCACCGGCACGTTGACCAGGAAAACCCAACGCCAGCCGTCGATTCCGAGGATCACGTCCTGCCCGGCGAACAGTCCGCCGAGCACCGGCCCGAGCACGCTGGACGTGCCGAACACGGCCAGGAAGTAGCCCTGGTACTTGGCGCGCTCACGCGGGGAGACGATGTCGCCGATGATGGTGAGCGCCAACGAGAACAGGCCGCCGGCGCCGAGTCCCTGCACCGCACGGAAGGCCGCGAGCATGTACATCGACGTCGAGAACGTGCACAGGACCGAGCCGATCACGAACACCGTGATGGCGAACATGAAGAACGGCTTGCGGCCGTAGATGTCGGACAGCTTGCCGTAGAGCGGCGTCGCGAGGGTGGCGGTGACGAGGTAGGCGGTGGTGGCCCACGCCTGGAGCGAGTAGCCGTCGAGGTCGTCGGCGATGGTGCGGATCGCCGTCGCCACGATCGTCTGATCGAGCGCGGCGAGGAACATGCCGAGCATCAACCCGCTGAGTACAGCCAGGATCTGCCGGTGGGTGTAGGCCACCGGCGTTTCGACCGAATTCGACACTGTTTCCTCGCTGCGCTGTCGTTTACTTGTAGTCGGCAAGTATGCGAGCGCAGCGAGGATTCGGGCAACTGTTGGACTGGGCTTTACCTGCGGATAAGCTCTGCCGCCGCCGGACTACTCGCCCTTGAACTCGGGGGCGCGCTTCTCGAAGACTGCGGTGATCGCCTCGGTCAGGTCCTGAGACGGCAGGAACGCAGCGTTCCACGCGGCGACGTAACGGAGGCTGTCGTCGACGGCGGCCGCCCGGGAGTGGTCGAGGACGTCCTTGATGCCGTGCACGACGAGCGGCGGGTTCGCCGCGATCTCGGCTGCGGTGGCGTGCGCGGCCGCGAGGACGGCGTCGGCGTCCGCGAAGACGTCGTTGACGAGACCGATCTTCTGCGCGCGGTCCGCGTCGATGTCCTTGCCGGTGAGCGCGAGTTCCCGCAGATGGCCGTCGCCGATGATGGCGGGCAGCCGGGCGAAGCTGCCCATGTCGGCGACGATCGCGACCTTCACCTCACGGATGCTGAACTTCGCGTCGGCGCCGGCATAACGGATGTCGCAGGCGGAGATCAGGTCGACGCCGCCGCCGATGCACCAGCCCTGGATGGCCGCGACCACCGGCTTGCGGCAGTCGGCGACCGCGTTGATGCCGGACTGCATCCGCTTGATCATGTCGTGGAACGCGGTGCGCGGGCCTGCCTGTGCCTTGTCCGCGAGCACGGAGCCGAAGCTGCCGCTCATGGCGGGCAGGTCGAGACCGAAGGAGAAGTTCTTGCCCGAGCCCGCGATCACCACGGCCCGCACATCCGGATCGGAGTCGAGTTCACCGAAGATCTCGGGGAGCTCGCTCCAGAAATCCGGCCCCATCGCGTTGCCCTTGCCGGGTCCGGTGAGTGTCACCTGCGCGACGTGATCCTTGCGCTCGACGGTGAACGCATTCCAGGTCTTCTGTTCGGTCATTACTCGAGAGTAACCTCCGCTCGCCGGTGTCAGGAGAAATACCCTGGAGGTCTCAGCATCGCCTTGCGAACGGACAGCCGCGATGACGCATCGGACGACCCCGGGTGGCGACGCCGTGGTCGTCGGCGCCGGAATGGGTGGTCTACTGGCCGCGGCGGCGCTCGGCAGCACGTTCCGGAACGTCGTCGTCCTCGACCGCGACGTTCTTCCCCACGCGGCCACGGCGCGCCGGTGTGTGCCGCAGGCCCGGCACGTGCACGCTCTCCTCGCCGGTGGGCAGGCCGCGATGGAGGACCTCCTGCCGGGTCTCGTGCCCGAACTCCTCGCCCTCGGCGCCACCGCGGGCGACGCGCTCGGCGACATCCGGTGGATCGTCGACGGGCACCGGATGGCCCGCGCGACCAGCGGGGTTCCCGGCATTCTCGCCAGCAGGCCGCTGGTCGAGTGGCAGGTGCGGCGGCGGATTCAGGCCCTGCCGAACGTGCGGATCCTGGACCGTTCCGACGTCACGGGTCTCGCCCTGGACGGCGGGAGGGTGACCGGCGTGACCGTGCAGCACCGGGGCGGGGTTCCGCCGGAGGTCGTCCGGGCCGATCTCGTCGTGGATTCGTCGGGCCGCAGTTCGCAAAGCGTCGCCCGGCTCGGCGCGCTGGGGTTTTCGCCGCCGTCCGAGTCACAGGTGGCCGTGGCCGTCAGCTACGCGACGAGGCACTTCCGGCTCGACCCGCCGCATCTGGACGGCGATTCCGGCATCGGGATGGCGCCGGGACCGTCGAGTCCGCGCAGTGGATTCATGGGCGTGCAGGAGAACGGCACGTGGATCGTCACGCTCGCCGGGTACGGCGACGACGTGCCGCCGCTGGATCCGGGCGGGTTCCTCGACTTCGTGAAGTCGTTCCCGGCTCCGGACATGTACGACGCACTGCGCACGGCCGTGCCGGTGGACGACGGCGTGCGCTACCGGATCCCGACGACCGTCCGGCGGCACTATTCCGCGGACGATCTGCCGCCGAACTATCTGCCGTTCGCGGACGCCATCTGCTCGTTCAATCCCATCTACGGTCAGGGGATGAGTGTCGCCGCGGTGGAGGCGCAGATCCTGCGGGACTGCCTGCGGTCGGGTCGGACGCATCTCGCTCGCCGGTTCCTGCGCGGGGCGAACCGGTGCATCGATGCCGCGTGGACCCTCACCGCCGACAATGACCTCCGGATCCCGGCCGTGCCGGGACGACGGTCGGCGCGGGTGCGGTTCGCCAATGCCTATGCGTCCCGGCTCGACCGGGCCGCGTCCGTGGACCCGGCCGTCGGGTCCGCTTTCCTCCGGGTGACGCATCTCCTCGACCGTCCGGGGACGCTGCTCCGACCGGCGACGGTGCTGCGGGTTCTGCTCGCCTCCCGCTGACGGACCACCGCAGGATTACCTGTATGTTGACGTCACAGATACCTGGAGGATCTGCGCCGCCACGAGAGGAAATCCGTGCTCGACATCGCCTGGAACCCGACGCTGAACACGCTGACCCGCAACGCCTGGCGGCTGTCCTTCGGCGGCGGCATCGCGCCCGTCCAGCGCACCCCGTCGACCCGCATCCACGAGGCACCCCATCAGGACCTGTACCGGTTCGACGGTTCCGACACCGACGACGACCGGCCCATCCTCCTCGTGCCGCCGCTCGCCGCGCCCGCACAGTGCTTCGACCTCCGGCCCGGCCAGAGCCTGGCCGCGCACCTGGCCGGGTCGGGAAAGGCCACGTATCTCGTCGACTACGGAACGATGGGCTACGCCGACCGCGGCCTGGGGTTCGAGGACTGGGTGGACAACTTCATCCCGGCCGCCGTCGACCGCGTGTCCCGACTCCACGACGGCGCACCCGTCGACCTGATCGGCTGGAGCCTCGGCGGCACGATGTCGCTGCTCACGGCCGCCGGCCGGGGCGATCTGCCGATCGGTTCGGTGACGGCGATCGGCACGCCGATCGACTACGAGTCGGTGACCATGATCGCGCCGTTGCGGGCGGTCGGCCAGTTCACCGGCGACCGTCCCCTCACCACCGCCACGGGAGCGATGGGCGGACTGCCCGCGCCACTGGTCCAGGCCAGCTACCGTTTCACCGCACTCCAGCGCGAACTCACCAAGCCGTGGTTCATCGCGCGGAACCTGCACGACACCGAGACCCTGGCCCGCATGGAGTCCATCGACCGGTTCATGGCCGACATGCCCGGGTACCCCGCACGCTTCTTCCGCCAGGTCTGCACCCAGCTGATCCTCGGGAACGCGCTCACCACAGGGAGCTTCGAGACCAGGAACGGCGCGATCGCGCTCGCCGATCTGACGGTGCCGGTCCTCGCGATCGGCGGCACCGAGGACGTCATCGCCCCGATCCCGTCGGTCCGGGCGGCGACGGACGTGCTCACCGGGTCACCGTCGGTGCGGTTCGAGTCCGCGCCGGGCAGCCACCTGGGACTCGTCGCGGGCCCGAAGGCCAAGGACTCCACGTGGGCACACATCGACGGCTTCCTCGACGGGGTCGTCGCGCAGACCGCCTGACATCAGACCGGCCCGGACTGTTCATGCGAGCCCGGCCCGGGCTGTTCAAACGAGCCCGGCCCGGACTGTTCAAACGAGCCCGGCCCGGGCGACGGCACCTGCGAACAACGCGGTGACCGCGGCGCCCATCGTCTGCTGGTCCACTTCCTCCGGGTCGACCGAGTGTTCGAGCACGAGGCCGGAGATGAGGGCCATCAGCGAGATGGCCGTGGTGCGGACGTCGAACGTGTCGTCGACTCCCCACTCCCGCGCGCGCTCGCCGATCAATTCGACGAGCCGTCCCCGCAGTTGCCGCCGTTCCCGCAGGTAGGCCTGCGCGATCTGCGGGTCGCGGGCGGCGAGCACACCGAATTCGAGTACCAGCAGCGACCAGCCCGGCTCACGCACCATCCACGACGCGACGGCCTCGCCACCCTTCCCCGCGGCGTCCGTCGGGTTCATACCGGCGATCTCGGCGAGCACCCGTCCCGCGAGTTCGAGTGAGCGCGCCGCGAAGAGTTCGGCGAACAGGTCCTGTTTCGACTCGAAGTTCGAGTAGACCGCGCCCTTGGTGAATCCGGCCCGGCGCGCGACCTCGGCGAGCCGGGCCGCACTGAAGCCACGTTCCGCGAATTCCTCCGCCGCCGCGTCGAGGAGGCGCCGGCGCACGACGTCGCGACCGGGACGCGTCGTCGGCGTCCATTCGGTGTGACGACTGTCCGGTTGACGTTCTTCAGTCACGATACCTATGGTATTCAATACCCACGGTATCGACAAGGATCGAGGACGTCCGATGACCATCACCGCCAGCGAAACCACCACCCCGGCTCCCGCGCACCACGACAGCCCGGTGTCGAAATACGGCGCGCCCAAGGTGATGGCCGCGCTGGTCTTCGGTGTTCTCCTCCTCCAGCTCGGCTTCATCCTCAGTTACGTGGCCGCGTTCCATCAGCCGACGCCCCGCGACATCGAGATCGGTGTCGTCGCCGCGGCGGGACTGCCCGCCGGGACGGACCAGCAGGTGGCCAACCGGCTCGACGCGATCGACGGCAGGCCGCTCCGCGCACGGGTCGTCTCGGACACCGCGGACGCCCGTCGCCTCCTCCACGACCGCGAGATCCAGGGCGCGTTCGTCATCAATCCCGCCGGCCCCGACACCCTGATCACGGCGAGCGCGGGCGGCAGTTCCATCTCCAGCGCACTCGAATCTGTCTTCACCCAGGTGGAGAACAGTCAGGG
>NZ_JBFUHV010000157.1:0-20828 GCF_056402215.1 Rhodococcus sp. P4_B6
GACCTGGCCCGCACGGTTTCTCCGAATTGCCATATCATGCCTTGAATCCATCGCCTGGATCTGTGCGGAGGTCCGAGATACGCAACGTGCAGCAGTGCTTCTGGGAGCCGCAGAAGAACTGGGGCGGTCGGTCGGCGGCGCCGTCCAGTTTCCCGACCTGATGACCTACCACGACGAATGCGAGAGAGCCGCTCGCTCGGCACTGGGATCGAGGGCATTCGAATCTGCTCGCCGCCAGGGGCGCCTCATGGATTTCGACGCGGCCGCAGCATTCGCGCTCGGCGAACAAGCTCCCTCCGCCGCCGAACCCGTCAGTCCCACAGTGAGTCTGACCAAGCGAGAACGTCAGGTCGCAGACCTGGTTGCAGAGGGCATGACGAACAGGGCGATCGCGGCGAAATTGGTGCTTTCGGATCGAACTGTCCAAGGACACGTGGAGCACATCCTCGCGAAGTTGGGTTTCCACTCCAGGACCCAGGTCGCGGCTTGGATTGTGGAGCAAGCCCACAGCGATCCTCATACCGGTCGTCGATCGTAGCGCTCGGACGAGAGCTAGGATTGGGCCCATGTTCGGATTGCTCGCGCGATTGTCCGAGATCGACTCACGAGCCGAAGCGGCCGTTCGAGTCATCGCTGCGTTCGACGCTCTGGTCGAAGGCCGGGTTTCGGCATCGACCCTGACCAGAGCGACTGCAGCCCTCGCCGAATGCACTGCCGGGATGCATCTTCTCGATGGGACTGCATTGCGCGTCGCTCACAGCGGGACCGTCGATTCTTCGGATCGAGATGTTCCACGCAGTCGTATCGACGTGGGCAATGGCCGGGCAGTCTGGCTCGAACGCGAAGGTGATGCGGAGGCCCTGGACGACCTCATACTCGAGCGCTTTGCTCTGGCAACTCGGGTGCTGGTCACTCCGCCCCGCGTGATTTCAGCCGCAAATCTTGCTGATCCAGCACTGACCGAACTGCTGATTTCGGAGTCCGCCGGAACCGAGGAACGGGCGCGCGCAATTCAACTTCTCGGCCTCCTACCGAACCTCCCGATACGCATCGTTGCCGTCTCTACATCTGACGACCGGGACCCAGGAACGGAAGCAGTAGCGCTTGTAGCGAGAACCCGCTTTCCGGTGCAGTCCCTGCGTGTGGCCACGGTTGGGCGGACCGCCGGATTGATCCTGCAGCCACGTCAGAACGCGGACCTCGTCGTCCCAGACCTCCACAGCAGCGTCCGAGATCGCCTTCAAGAGCGAGATCCTGGGTCAGGGCGGAGCTTGGACCTGCGGGTGGGCATTGGCAACCAGGTCCTGCCGCAGGATGCTCGTACCTCGTGGTTGCAAGCACTCTTGGCGTTGAGATTTACGGTTCATGGCGAGAACTCGGCGGTCGTCGACCATGCATCACTCGGGTCCCTCACATTGCTTGCCGATGTTCCGATAGGTCAGATCGCGGCAAACGTGGACGTGGTCGCACTCCAGGCCATTTCGGAGACAGAGAGTGGGAAACTCGACTTACGTGCTTTGGACGCTCTCTGCCGCACCGGATCACTCCGACTGGCCGCGAACTCCCTGCATATGCACCACAGTTCAATTGCGGCTCGGGTTACACGAGCGGAGGAGCGACTGGGGTGGGACCTTGGCACTCCGGACGGAATACTGCGAGCCCGAATCGCATTGCAGTCCCTCCATTTTCTGAATAGTGGCGAATCGTAGTAGCGGACCGGCGCCGCCGAGAGTCCGAACCGACAGTCGTCTGATACATCGCGGCAAGGAACAGACGATCGGCGGTAGCGTCGACGGAGATGAAATCCGATAGTGGGAGGACATCGCAAATTCTGAGGAGACACGATGACTCTCGATAACGCCATCCGTACAAGTACCCCTCCGCCGCTCGACCCGGAACTGGCAGCCGGGCTGGCACGAATCCCACTCATGTCCTCCACGCTCCACCCGCACGAGATCCTCGGTGCTCGAGAACGCCGCCTGAATCAGCTGCCCGATCGTGATGTCCAACTCGAGCACTTGCGTCGGGATGGCAGCATCGAGGTCACCGAACGAGAAGTTCCTGGCCCCCTCGGCGGACCCGACATCACCGTGTTGATCATGGCGCCGACGAACCCGCGGACCGTCCCTTCCCCGGCGATCTACTACATCCACGGTGGGGGGATGGTCATGGGAAACAGGTTCACTGGGGTAGAAGGCCTGGCTGATTTGGTGGACGAACTCGGTGTGGTGGCGGTTTCAGTTGAATACCGGCTCGCCCCGGAATACCCCCACCCCGCGCCCGTGGAAGACTGCTACGCGGGTTTGGTATGGATAACCGAGAACGCGGAAGACCTGGGAATCGACTCCGCGCGAATCATCGTCATGGGCGCTAGCGCAGGAGGTGGACTGGCCGCGGCAATCGCCTTGTTTGCCCGCGACCACAACGGCCCGACAATCTCCCACTTGGTGCTGGGGTGCCCCATGCTCGACGATCGGGGAATTACGCCGTCGAGTCAGGAACTCGACGGTATCGGAGTGTTCGACCGTACCTCGAACAGGACAGGCTGGGGTGCTCTCCTCGGAGATGCGGCAGGTGGACCCGACGTGTCCTACTATGCTGCGCCGGCGCGCGCCACCGACCTCTCCGGACTACCTCCGACATTCCTCGATGTCGGCCAGGTCGAAACCTTCCGCGATGAGGTCATCGACTTCGCGGCCCGCCTGTCCCGGTCCGGTGTCCTCGCTGAACTGCACGTGTGGCCCGGTGCGTTTCACGGATTCGAAGTAGTCGTCACGTCAGACATTTCCAAGACCGCGGGACAAACCCGCAGAGCCTATATCGCGCGCGCATTGAGCTGACTCGAGTATTCCAGCGCGCGCGCCGAGCTTCGCTGGCGTATCGAGCACGACTATCGCAAGCTGAAACCGGCGCTATACCAGGTGTTCAGCGCGGCCTGAGGCCGTCGAGTAGCAGATGAACGGTGAAGTGCACTCTCTGATCGACTTCGTCGCGGGTGGGTGTTTGGCCGCTCACGATCGAGCGCACGGAGCCGCCGACCGCCATGTTCATGAACGCGATGGCGGCGAGTTCGGTTGTGGTGGGTGCGATGTCGCCTGCGGCGATGGCCCGGTCGAGCAGGCCGGCGACGAAGTCGAGCACCGGTTTGGAGCGCTGTTCGTAGTTGGCGGCGAATATGCTGGGGAATCGGTAGCTTTCGGTGTTGATGATCCGCTGCAGGCGCAGACCGTCGGGCGTCATCACCTGGCCGACGTGTAGCCGGGCGATCGCTTCCAGTGTTTGGGTGAGATCACCGCGATCGAAGTCCTCGAGGACGTGCAGGGGCACGATCTGCCTGTTGATTGCCCGCTGCACCGCGGTGAGAAACAGGGACGCCTTGTCGGGGTGGTGGGCGTACACCGTGCGCTTGGTCATGCCAACGTGGGTGGCGATCATCTCGATCGTCGTTATCTCGAAGCCGTGCTCGAGGAACAGCTCGAGTGCGGTATCGAGCAGTTCGTCCTGGCGTGCCTCGGCCTGCTCGCGGGTGGGGCGTCCGGCGCCGCGGCGCGGGAGCGGCGTCGCTCTCGTCACGTCGGCCTCGCTGAGATTCGCTCTTGCATAACACCCTTGCCTTCGTCATGATGAGGTTGCCGAACTAATGATACGCATTAGTTGCTATTTGTGGCAACGTCTACCGAAGGGACGCCCCGTGAACTCACCCACGGAGCAATCCGCACTGCACAGCAAGACCGTGGGTGTCGTCACCGGCGCGGGTTACGGACTGGGAGCCGCCTGCGCGCGGCAGCTCGTCGATCATGTGGAGACACTGCTGCTCACCGACCGGGACCCGCACGCCGCCGCGGCCGTGGCCCGCGAACTCGTGAATGATGCGGGTGTGGACGCCGAACCGTTCAGCCTCGACGTCACCGACCGCAAGGGTCTCGCGCGCCTGGTCGCGCGAATCGGGGACATGGGCACGCTGCGGGCAGTCGCGCACGCCGATGCCTGCTCGCCCACCTCGGCCGACTGGCAGGAGATTCTCACCGTGGACCTCGTCGCCCCTGCGCGGCTCGCGGATGCGCTCCGGCCGTTGGCCGACAACGGCACCGCCATGGTGGTGTTGGCGGGTATGTCCCCGATGCTGGGCCCGGATACTCCCGACGCGGCTGCGCAAGCTGTCCTCGACGACCCGCTGGCCCAACAGTTCCCACACAGGTTGCGCGAGGCGCTCGGACCGGGGATCGAGGATCCGGCCGCGGCCCGCACCTGGGCCAAGCTCGGCTTGGAACGCTTCGTCCGGCGGGAGTCGGTGCGGCTCGGGTCCTTGGGCGCGCGCATCTGTTCGGTGTCCACGGGCAACATCGACAGCTCGCCGGTGCGGTCCGAGACTGCCGAACACTCGCGCATCGATCGGATCGTGCAGCGCAGGGGGCATGACGCGGAGATCRCCGCCGTGGTGGCATTCGCGCTCTCGGAACAGGCGAGCTTCCTCAACGGCATCGACCTGCTGGTCGACGGTGGGGCCAGTGCCGCCGCCCGCGCGGCCGGCAATTTCGTGACGCTGCGGGCTGCCGAGACGGCGGTGCCTGCGAATCGTGCGACAGCGGCCTGTACAACCTGTGCCGCGAGTCAGGTATCGGCATTCTCGGCATGACGGTGCCGGGCGGCCCGTCGGAGTACTTCATGGCGCCGCCGTCGACGCCATCCATGAAAGCGAAAGAGTGAGGAGTGTTGAGTGGTGGAGACAGTTGCGGCCTTCATCGATGGACGTCGGGTGCTCACGTCGGGTACTTACGACAACATCGATCCGTCGACCGGTGTGTCGCTGGGGGCCGTGGTCAGGTGTGGACCTGATGAAGTGGATCGGGCGGTGTGTGCGGCCCGCGCCGCGCAACGGTCGTGGCGGGAGACGTCGCCGGAAACCCGTGCCGGGTTGTTGACCCGGCTGGCGGATCTGATCGAACGTGACGCAGCAGGGTTGGCGTTGTTGGAAAGTGAGGATTCGGGTAAACCCCTGGGGCAAGCGCGAACCGATGCAATGGTGTGTGCTCGCTACTTCCGCTTCTATGGTCACGCGATCGATTCCTACTACGGGATCACCATCCCGTTGGGTCCTGATGTGCATGCCTACACTCGCCGCGAGCCGTACGGTGTGACGGGTCATATCGTTGCCTGGAACTATCCGATGCAGCTATTCGCGCGTGCGGTGGCTCCGGCGATTGCTACCGGCAACTGCTGTGTGGTGAAGCCCGCAGATGAAACGCCGCGTACCGCGGTCGCCGTCGCCGAGTTGGCGATCGAGGCGGGAATCCCGGCGGGGGTGTTGAATGTTGTGCCAGGCCTCGGGGTCGAGGCGGGTGCAGCGTTGACCGCCCACGACGGGGTCGACCATATCGGATTCGTCGGTTCCACCCAGATCGGGTCGGTGATCGCGCACGCGGCCGCAGATCGGGTGGTGCCGGTCGTCCTCGAGCTCGGTGGCAAGTCGGCTCAGATCGTTTTCCCCGACGCCGATCTGGACAGTGCGGCCACCTTCGTGGCGAAGGCGGTTCTGCAGAACGCTGGGCAGACGTGTTCGGCCGGTTCGCGTCTGCTGGTGCATTCTTCGGTTCATGACAAGGTTTTGGAGTCGGTGGCGAAGCTGTTCGCCGTGGTGAGTATCGGCCCCGGTTCGGCCGACCCGGACCTCGGACCATTGGTGTCGTTCAAACAGCAGGCCAGGGTCCAGGCATTCCTGAGCGATCTGAGCACGGGAGAGGTGGTCGCCGGCGGTTCGATTCCCGATGAACCGGGTCTTGCGGGTGGCGCCTATTTCGCTCCGACGCTGGTCGATGGTGTCGATCCGCGGTCCGATATCGCTCAGCAAGAGGTATTCGGGCCGGTGTTGGTATGTAATACCTTCGATACCGAGGAGGAGGCGCTCGCGTTGGCGAACGGGACGCAATACGCCTTGCTCGGTTCGGTCTGGACGAGGGATCTTTCGCGCGCGCATCGGTTGGCTGCTGGTATTCAGGCCGGGCAGGTTTATGTCAACACGTACGGGGCGGCTGGTGGGGTGGAGTTGCCCTTCGGTGGTTTCAAGAAGTCCGGATACGGCCGTGGGAAGGGGTACGAGGCGTTGGACGCGTTTACCGAGACCAAGACCGTGATCGTCAAACTCTGACATCTACCCGACCCCGGACCTGTTCCTCGACTGATCGAAGGATCCACAACATGCACACTGATCGCACACACCGCGAGACCTACGAGGCGGGCCTGCAAGTCCGCCGCGAGGTGGTCGGCGCGGAATACGTCACCCGAGCCCTCGCCGACGCCAGCGAATTCTCCTCTTCTATGCAGGACCTCGTCACCGAATACTGCTGGGGTGCCATCTGGACTCGTCCGGGCCTCGACCGCCGCACCCGATCTCTGATCAACCTGGCGATGCTCACTGCGCTCAACCGGCCCAAGGAGTTCGCTACCCACGTGCGCGGCGCCGTGACCAATGGGGCGACGCACGACGAGATCCGTGAGGTGCTCCTCCAGACCGCCGTCTACGTCGGTGTTCCCGCCGCCATCGAATCCTTCCGTATTGCCGACGAAATTCTCTCGGAGCGCACTGATGCCTGAAACAAGCAACGGACACATCGCCTTCCTCGGCCTGGGCAACATGGGTGCGCACATGTCACGCCGACTGGTCGAATCCGGTATCCAGGTAGTGGGATTCGACCTGCAGGACGCCGCCCGCCGATCACTTGCCGAGACGGGGGGAACCGTGGCCCCAACTCCAGCGCAGGCCGTGGCCGGAGCAGACATCGTCATCCTGATGCTGCCGAATTCCACTGTGGTGGAGGCTGTACTCGACGACGTCGACGTGCTCGACGCGCTACGCTCCGGCACCGTCATCATCGATATGGGGTCGTCCGAGCCCACCTCGACCCGCCGGCTTGCTCTCGAACTGGCTGAACGAGGCGTCACGTTGATCGACGCACCGGTATCCGGCGGCATCGGCGGCGCTGCGGCCGGCACCCTGACCATCATGGCCGCCGGGGACGAAACCGCTGTGGCGCAGATAAGTTCGATGCTGGCGCCGCTGGGTACTTGGCTCCGAGTGGGCGATACCGGTGCGGGGCACGCTCTCAAGGCAATCAACAACCTACTCGCAGCGGTTCAACTGCTGGCTACGGCCGAAGGCTTCGCCATCGGCCGCCGCTTCGGCCTCGACCCGGAGGTAATTGTCTCGACGATCAACGCGGCGAGTGGGCGCAGTGCAGCGAGTGAAACCAAGTTCCCGAACTTCGTCCTCCCCGAGACCTACAACTCCGGTTTCGCACTGCGCCTCATGCTCAAAGACATGCGCATTGCCACGGGCCTGGCAGCAGAGCTCGGGATTGGCGCCGCACTCGGCGACCGGGCGGTACAGGTTTGGTCGCAGGCTGACACCGACCTGGGGCCCAGTGCGGATCAGATGGAGATCGCCCGCTGGGCTCTGGCCGGAACCGAAGCCAAGGATGCGTGATGTCCCCATCGGTCGAGATCGCCGAGGATCTACCCTCCAGCGGCAACGTGGGGTTCCCCGCGCGGTGTCGGCCGGGAAGGCCGCGCGCTGCGCTGGGCGAGTAGCGAAGACATTCATTCACTCGACGGAGAGGAGGCCCTGGTGGCCCACGAAGGAAGAAATGCGGTCGTTACAGGCGGTGGCCGCGGAATCGGGCGCGCCATAGCGACAGTGCTCGCGGCCCGGGGCGCGGCGGTCGCGGTGTGGGATCTGAATGCCGCCGACGCCGACGAGACGGTTGCGGGGATTCGCGAGGCGGGCGGAAAGGCGGTCGCCATCACCGGTGACGCGGCGGACTCCGAGGCTG
Source organism: Rhodococcus sp. P4_B6 (assembly GCF_056402215.1). Lineage (NCBI taxonomy): Bacteria > Bacillati > Actinomycetota > Actinomycetes > Mycobacteriales > Nocardiaceae > Rhodococcus > Rhodococcus sp. P4_B6. Next base: position 7,827 of record NZ_JBFUHV010000157.1, read on the forward strand.
TCGCGGCCGCAGCGGCCCGGACCCGCGCGGAGCTCGGCCCGGTCACGATCCTGGTGAACAATGCCGGGGTCACCAAGTATTCGCCGTTCCTGGACCTCACCGAGGAGAACTGGGACCGGATAATCGGGGTGAACCTCAAGGGACCTTTCCTGGTCACGCAGGCACTCGTTGCCGACATGCTCGACGCCGGCTGGGGCCGGATCATCAATATCTCCTCGTCGTCCGCGCAGACCGGTGCCCCGGCGGTGGCCCACTACGCGGCGTCGAAGGGCGGCGTCATCGGTTTCACCAAGGCGCTGGCAGTCGAGTTCGTGGAGAAGGGGATCACGGTCAACAACGTCCCGCCCGGCACCGTGGACACGCCACTGCTGCGGGAAAGCCACGATCCGGATCAGCTCGCGGCCAGGCTTCCGATGAAACGCGTCGGCTGCGCGGAGGACATTGCGTACGCCGTCGCATACTTGGCATCGGATGAGGCCGGGTACGTGACCGGGCAGACGCTCAGCGTCAATGGCGGACGGTATCTCGTCTGAGTCGGGTTGCCGACGTTTCGAGCCGGGCAAGCCGAGCTGGACGATCCCGGCGAGGACATCCTGTCCGATCTGGGAGGATGGCCCCGCCGGTCAGCGACTCGGTGACGAGCCGGAGGCTTCGGGTCGCCTGCCGGTACCCTGAACGGCTATTTCTGTCCTGACTCGGCGGTATCCGCGATCCGGAAGCCGAGTTCGGCCAGCAGTCTTTCGCTCTCGTTCCAGAGGCGCGTGGCGGCGGAATCGTCCTGTGCGGCCGCTGCGGGTGTCGCCTCGGCCTTGCGGTGGAAGTAGCGCCCGCCGTCGCGGCCCGGCGCAGCGGCGGTGGCCAGCCAGACCAGCGTTTCAGCCGGTTCGTCCGGCGAGACCGTGTCGGCGGTGGCCATGTGTGCCTGCAGTGCATCGGTCCCGTGGGAGGCGAAGTTGCTGGCCACCACGCCGGGATGCATGGCCTGGGCGACGATCCCGGCTGTGGTTCCACGCCGCGCGAGCTCGCGGGTRAAGAGGATATTCGCGAGCTTCGCCCGGCCGTAGGCGACGATGGGATCGAACTCGTTCAGGCTCTGTAGATCGTCCCAATCGAATTCCTGGATCATGCGGTGCGCGTTCGACGACACGGCGATCACGCGGACCGAGCGGCCAGGCCGAGCTGCCGCGTCTTCCCCGGGGAGCGGAATCAGTCTCCGCGTCAGTAGAAATGGGGCGAGGTGATTGACGGCAAACGTCGCCTCGGTGCCCTCGTCGGTGACGATCCGCTGATCGCTCACACCGCCGGCGTTGTTGACGAGGACGTCGAGGCGAGGGGTGAGTGACGCAATTTCGCCCGCGACTCGCTCGACTTCCGACATCAGGGTGAAATCGCCGCGCAGCATGGTGAACGCGCCGCCATTGCGGGCGGCGACAGCAATACGCGCGGTGGCGGCGGCACTGCGTTGCCGGTCGCGGCCGACGCCGATCACCTGCCAGCCGAGTTCCACGAGTTGGCGGGCGGTCGATTCGCCGATGCCCGAGCTGGCTCCGGTGACGACCGCGACCGGTCTGTTCCTGTCGATATGCAAGGCATTCTCCCTAGGTGTTCAGCGCGGCCCGGGGCCGTCGAGTGATAGATGAACGGTGAAGTGGACCCTCTGGTCCACGTCGTCGCGTGTGGGTATCGAGCAATTCCCCCGGCATGCTTCGGCGTGGTGACGGGTGGGTCGTCCGGCGCCGCGGCGCAAGAGTGGCGCCGCTCTCGTCACGTCGGTCTCGCTGAAATTCGCTCTTGCATAACACCCTTGCCTTCGTCATGATGAGGTTACCGAATTAATGATACGCATGAGTTGCTATTTCTGGCAACGATAACCGAAGGGAAGCCCCGTGAACTCACCCCCGGAGCAATTGACTCGGCTGGTGGACGCCGAGGACCGTTTCCGCTACTCCCACTCCGAACTCCGCGAGGCGCAGGTCGAGGCGTTGAACGAGAAGTTCCAGGAGCGCAGGGACCGCATCAAGCTGCTTGGTCATCGAGCACGCGAAGCCGGCATCACCGAGATCCGCGACCGCGCCGACATGGTGCCGTTGCTGTTCCCGCACACCGCCTACAAGAGCTACCCCGAAAGCTTCCTGACCGAGCAACGCTGGGATCGGCTCGGCATGTGGCTCGGCACCGTCTCCCCCTATCCGATCAGCCCCATCGAGACCTCGGATATTGCAGACATCGACGAGTGGATCGCGCGTCTGCAGGCCAAGGGGCACTTCCTTTCCTGTTCCAGCGGCACGACCGGCAAGTCGGCGATGCTGCTCGCCTCGGACAAGGACATGGACTGGTCGCGTAAGGACACGGTCAACGTCTTCGCCTGGGGTTCGGGCGTCGCGCCGGCGCAAGACCGGCGCAGGATCGGTGTCGCGCCCATCGCTGCAGTGCCGAAGAACATCATCATCGGCGACGCGCAGGCGGCGGCGTTCGGCGATCCCGACAAACCCGCGTTCCGCCTGCCGATTCCGCCGATCACCGTGGGCTCGCTGACCACGATGGTCGTACTTCGCAGGAGGATCGCCGACGGCACAGCGCGGCCCGAGGAGCTAGCAGAATTCGAGCGGACCTCGGCCGAGCGGCAGGAAGCCCTCGACAAGGCGATGATCGTGGCCGCCGAGCAACTCATCGAGTACCGCACCGACAAGCTGTTCGTCTCGGGCATGTGGAATGCGCTCTACCAGGTCGCCAAGATCGTTCGTGAGCGTGGGTTCTCGGCAAAAGACTTCCATCCGGACAACTGCATATACGTCGGCGGCGGACTCAAGCGCGCGCAACTGCCGCCGGATTACCGGGAATTCGTCCACGAGACCTTCAATATCCCGGACAACCGCAACTTCCAGAACTACTCCATGCAGGAGCTCAACTCGGGTATGCCCAAATGCCGAGCGGGCGACCGTTATCACGTTCCTCCGTGGATCGTGCCCTTCATCCTCGACGAGAAGGGCGAGACATTGCTGCCGCACGAGGCCGGTGAGATCGAAGGTCGCGCGGCGTTTTTCGACCTCTCCCTCGACGGACGCTGGGGCGGCGTCATCACAGGCGACAAGATTTCACTCGATTTCGATCCCTGTGCCTGCGGCTGCGCGGGACCGTCGATCCGCAACAACGTTGTTCGCTATTCGGATGTCAAAGACGACGACAAAATCGGCTGCGCCGGAACCGTCGACGCATACGTGAGGGGCCTATCATGACCATGACCGAACCTGTTGTCGCCGCGCCGTTCTTCCTGCGCGGCGAGTTGGTGGAAGACCAGTCGGTTACCCACCGCTCGCGTGACCTGGGAGTCGTCTTCGCGACGCCGGCGATCGACCTGGACCGTGCGGTGCATCCACGGACCGAGGTGCCGCCACTGCTCAACGTCCCGCTGTCGGAGATCATCGATTTCCTGGTCGAGACCGGCGAGCGGATCCGCGATCCGAAAAACCCTTTCGTGCAGGAATGCATCGACCGGATGGCCGCCACCCACGTACTGCCGCGTGCGGTGCTGAGAGCGCAGGTCTACGGCGCGACGACGTATCTCGACAAACGGCTTCTGCATACCGTGGTCGAGCAGAACTTCCCCGACCCGAAGGCCCTGGACGAATGGGTGCCCAAGCAGGATTTCAAGGGCCGCAAGAGCTTCGTTCGCGCCTTCGCGCCGCGGCTGATTCATGTGCTGCCGGGTAATTCCCCCGGGGTGGCGGTGAAGTCCATCGCGCAGGGTGCACTGGTGAAGGCCGTCAATCTGTTCAAGATGGCGTCGAGTGATCCCTTCACCACTGTCGCGATCCTGCGGACCATGGCCGGTATCGATCCGGACCATCCCATCGTGCGGTCGATGTCGGCCGTCTATTGGCGCGGCGGCGACGATGCGGTGGAGCAGGTGCTGTATCGGCCCCAGTACTTCGACAAGATTGTCGCGTGGGGTGGCGGCGACGCGATCGACAACGTCGTCAAGTATCTCGGTCCGGGTTTCCAGTTGGTGTCGTTCGACCCCAAGACGTCGATCTCGATGGTCGGTAGGGAGGCGTTCGCCTCCGGCGCGGCGCTGGAGGCGGCCGCCGAGCTGGCGGCCACCGATGTCATGGTTCTGAATCAGGAGGCCTGCGTCGCGAGTCGTTTCATCTTTGTCGAGGCGAATCGCGAAGACGCCGATCGCTTCTGTGAACGCGTGCATACGCGCATCGTCGAGAAGGCGGCCGCCTCGGGTGACTCGCGGCCGCTGGACCTGGACCTGCGTGAGCAGGTCGACATGCTGGCGATGATGGGCGACGAGTTCCGCGTCTGGGGGAGGACCGACGGGAAGGGTCTGGTGATCCGGTCGGATGAACCCGTGGACTTCCATCCGATCAACAAGACCGCCAACGTGGTTCGCGTCGACTCGCTCGACGACGTGGTGAAATACGTCAATGTCGCGACGCAGACCGTCGGCTGCTACCCGTTCGAACGGATGCCGGACTATCGCGACCGACTGGCGAGCGCCGGCGCGCAGCGCATCGTCCGGCTTGGGGAGGCGGGGCCCAGCACGATCGGCAACCCTCACGATGCCATGTATCCGCTGCATCGCTTCGTGCACTGGATGGCGCACGAGGATGGGGTGCAGGCCGGTTAGCGATCGTGCTGCAAGCTGTGCAAGGGCGGCGCAACCTCGGTGACTCCGAGGTCGCGCCGTCCAGGAAATCACGCGCAACGCGCGTAGCGGCAGCGGGTTCGGCGCACGAGTAATTCGGTCAGGCGACTGAATGGCCGACCTTTCCGATCACGTCACGCAGCACCCGGGTGACCGTCTGCACCGCGGGCGACGGATTCGCGTCCTGCCAGGCCATCGCGATCGGGAGGGTCGGGGCCTCGCCCGCGATGGGAAGGTACTGGACCCCGGCCATCGTCAGGTGTGCCGTCGAATCGACCACGACGGCCACCCCGACGCCGGCGCCGACCATCGCGAGCAGGCTGTACGGGTCGGGCGCCTCGTGCGCGACGACAGGGGCGAATCCTGCCGCTGCGCACAGCGCGAGCGTGGCGTCGCGGACCACGGAACCGTGTTCGGCGGGATAGATCACGAACCGTTCGCTCGCCAGTTCCTGCGGCACGACGGCACCCGCCTCGACAAGGCGGTGGCCGGCCGGGACCGCGACCATCAGTGCCTCCTCGAGCACAGTGTGCGTCGCGAAACCCCGCGGGACCGGCAGTCCGACGATGCCCATGTCGAGGGTTCCGCGGGCGAGGGCGTCGAGCACCTCGCCGGAGTACATCTGCGGGCGAAGGTCGAGTTCGATGCCGGGGTAGGCGTCGGCGAGGGAGCGGGCGAGGACCGACAGCACCGTGTAGCCGCCCGCGCCGCCGAACCCGACGGTCACGCGGCCGGTCTCCCCGGCGGCCGCCGCCTGCGCGATGCCGCGCACGATCCCGATCTGCGCCTCGATGGTCCGGGCCGGACCCACCAGCGCCTCGCCCGCGGCCGTGAGGCGCACGGAGCGGGTGGTGCGAACGAACAGGTCGGTGCCCAGTTCCCGTTCGAGGGCCCGCACGGTCTGGCTGAGCGGGGACTGCGCGACATGGAGACGCTCGGCGGCACGCCCGAAATGCAGTTCTTCGGCCACCGCGAGGAAGGCGTGCAGGTGACGGAGTTCCATGGCGCTCCTCGGGGACTATGTGTGTGGATCACCTAAACAAGCTGAATTAAGTCTTGGACTCTACACGGAATCCCGGCCATAGTGATGCACACCACCTCATATCGGTGTGACGCCCCGAGCACGAAAGTCAGGGAGAACCGTGAATCCGAATCCCGGCCGCGACGCGGCACCACCCGAATACAGCACCCGGCAGGCCCGCAAGGCGGGTGTCACCGCCTTCGTCGGCACCACCATCGAGTGGTTCGATTTCTACATCTACGGCACCGCCTCCGCGCTGGTGCTGGGCCGGTTGTTCTTCCCCGACGCCTCGCCCGCGGTGGGCACTCTCGCCGCCTTCGCGACGTTCGCGATCGGGTTCGTGGCCCGCCCACTCGGCGGGATCGTGTTCGGTCACTTCGGCGACAAGTTCGGACGCAAGAACGCCGTCATCATCACGCTGATCCTGATGGGGATCGGAACGGTCGGGGTCGGCTGCCTCCCCACCTACTCGCAGATCGGGATCTGGGCGCCGGTACTCCTCGTCGCGCTCCGCGTGGTCCAGGGCGTCGCCATGGGCGGAGAGTGGGGTGGCGCCGTCCTCATCGCCACCGAATTCGCGCCACCGAACAAGAAGGTGCTGTACGGCGCGTTCGCACAGCAGGGATCGCCCGTCGGCAATCTGCTCGCCACCCTGGCGTTCCTCGCGCTGACGTTGTTGTCGGACAGCGTGTTCGAATCCTGGGGCTGGCGTCTGCCGTTCCTCGCATCCGCCGCCCTCGTCGTCGTCGCGCTGTACATCCGGCTGCGTATCTCGGAGACGCCGGAGATGAAGAAGGCCGTCGTCGCGCAGGAGCGCACCCGGATGCCGCTCGTGGAGGTGCTGCGCTCGCACCCCATGGAACTCGTCCTCGGCGTCGGTGCGGTGGTCGCGGGCGTCGCCATCACCTACGTCAAGACGACATTCGCACTCGCCTGGGCCACCGCCGACCTCGGATTCGACCGTGGGGACTTCCTCCTCGTGATCACGATCGCGCTCGTCGCGCAGGTACTCGTGCAGCCGTTCGGCGCCGTGCTGGCCACGAAGATCGATCCGTCGCGGGCGGTGCGCTGGATGCTGCTGCCCGAACTGATCCTGCTGCCCCTGATGTTCATCCTCGTCCAGACCGGGTCGGTGCCACTCGCGATGCTCGGCATGGTGCTGGCCACCGCGCCGCACGCGATGTACTACGCCGCCCTTGCCGGCATCCTCGCCCAGGTCTTCCCGACCAACGTCCGGTACACCGGAATCTCGCTGTCGTATCAGCTGTCCACGGCGATCTTCGCCGGAACCGCCCCGATGCTCTGCCAGTTCCTGCTCACCCGTACCGACTCGATCTGGCCGGTGGTCGCCCTCGGACTCGGCTACGTCGTGCTCTCGCTCGTCTGCATGACGCTGCTGCTCCGCCGCGGCAAAGCTCGCTCGGGCGGAGCCGACACCGAGCCCCGTCCCGAACACACCTCGACCCGGAAAGATGTTGCCCACTCATGAATTTCGCTCACATCGATCCCGCCTTGCGCGCCGTCGTCGACCGGTGGACCACACCGTCGGACCGCGACACGCTGAACGCCCTGCTCGACCGGCTGGGCGCGGACGCCGCCGGCCGACTCGACGCCCTCGCTGCCACCGCGGACAAGAATCCGCCGGTGCTGCAGCAGTTCGACCGGGACGGCGAACGCATCGACCGGATCTCGTATCACCCGGCTTACCAGGAACTGTGCCGCGCCGCCTACAGCGAATACGGACTGTCCGCACTGTCGCACCGCGGCGGCCTGCACGGCTGGGACGCCGTCCCGCCGCACCTGGTGAAGTACCTCGCGTCGTACGTCTTCGTGCAGGCCGAGTTCGGGCTGGCGTGCCCCGTGTCGATGACGGACGCCGCCGCCCGCACGCTCCGCATGTTCGGTGACCCCGAGGTGTTCGGGCCGTGGATCGACGCGCTGACCTCGACGGACCCCGAGGGTGCGATGACCGGCGCGATGTTCATGACCGAACCGCAGGCAGGCACGGACATCGCCCGCACGGAGACCCGGGCCGAACGCGACGGTGAGGCGTGGCGGCTGACCGGGAAGAAGTGGTTCGCGTCCAATCCCGACGCCGACGTCATCGTGACCCTCGCCCGGTTCCCCGGCGGCGACGCCGAATCCACCCGCGGCGTCGGAATGTTCATGGTCCCCAAGGTTCTCGCGAACGGCGAGCGCAACAGCTACACGATCGACCGGCTGAAGGACAAGCTCGGCACCCGCTCGATGCCCAGCGGAGAGGTGTCGCTGACCGGGGCGTACGCCCTCCAGGTGGGTGAACTCGACCGCGGGTTCCGGCAGATGGCGGAGATGGTGAACACGTCGCGGCTGTCGAACGCGATGCGGTCGAGTGCCCTGATGCGGCGGTCCGTGCGCGACGCCGTCGACCACACCCGGGAGCGGGTCGTGTTCGGCAAAACCCTGTTCGACCAGCCGCTGATGCGCGCAACCCTGCTGCCCCTCGCGCTCGACGCCGAGGCGGCGCTCGCCCTGGTGGCGTACAGCGCGCAGTGTCTGCAGGCAGCCGACGCCRGAGACGAATCCGCCCGTGGGTTGATCCGGGTCCTCACCCCGCTCGCGAAGCATTACGTGTGCAAGCGGGCCCGGGTGGTCACCGGCGAGGCGATGGAGATCCGCGGCGGCAACGGCTACATCGAGGAATGGGCACACGCGCGCCTGGTCCGGGACGCCCACCTGGGGTCGATCTGGGAGGGATCGAGCAACGTCATCGCCCTGGACGTGCTGCGGTGCATGCGCAAGCTCGGTGCGCACCGTCAGCTGGCGGACACGATGCGCGGCATCCTGGCCGGACTCGGACCGGACTGCGGCGCAGGCGCCGAGATGCTCCGCCGACGGTGGGACGGCCTCGTCGACGAGGGCGACCTGCTGGTCGCCGGGGACGAGGACACCGCGCAGGCCGGGTGCGCGCGCTACGCCAACGCACTGGCCCGCGCGACGATGGCCACCCTGCTGTTCGATCTGGCGGATTTCGCGGTCGGCACGGGCAGCGGCTACCGGTCGCTGCTCGTCGCGAACGCCTACCTCGCCGGCGAGTCCGGAGACGTTCCCGAGGCCGCCCTCCGCAACCTCGCGGCCGTCGTCGACGGCACCGACGTCGCCGCGGACGTCGCGCGGGCCGCCGCATCTCGAACCGACTCTGCGACAGGAGTTCTCCTGTGACCACCACCCACACCGGACCGGCACCCCTCGCGGGGGTGCGGGTGCTGGACCTCTCCAAGATCCTCGCCGGACCGTACGCCACCATGTCGCTCGCGGACCTCGGCGCCGACGTCACCAAGGTCGAACACCCCGACGGCGGCGACCCGACACGGTCGTGGGGGCCGCCGTTCGTCGGCGTCGACGCCACGTACTACCTCGCGATCAACCGGGGCAAGAAATCGGTGACCGTCGACCTCAAATCCGAAGAGGGACAGGATCTCATCCACCGCATCCTGGAGGACACCGACGTCGTCGTCGAGAACTTCAAACCCGGCAGCGGGTTGCAGCGGATCTTCGACTACCGGACGCTGTCCGAGCGGTACCCGCATCTGGTCGTGCTGCACATCTCCGCGTTCGGGGAGGAAGGTCCGCTGCGCGACGAACCCGGCTACGACATGATCGCGCAGGCCGCCGGTGGCCTCATGTCGCTGACCGGTGAACCGGGCGGGGCGCCGATGAAGGCCGGATTCGCGATGGGCGATCTGGGGGCGGCGCTGTTCGGACTGGTCGGCGTGCTCGCTGCCCTCGTGGAGCGGTCGCGGACCGGCCGAGGGCAGTACGTGACGACGTCGCTGTTCGAGTGCCAGCTCGCCCTGCACGTGAACTGGGCGACCAACTATTTCGCGACCGGCGAGCGTCCCGGCGCGCTGGGCTCCGGTCATCCGAATCTCGCTCCCTATCAAGCGTTCCCCGCGAGCGACGGATACTTCGTCGTCGCCGTCGGCAACGACAGCCAGTGGGCGAGCCTGTGCTCGGCCATCGCCCGCGAAGACCTGACGGCCGATCCGCGATTCGAGCGCAACCGGGACCGGGTGGCGAATCGCGGCGATCTCGAGCGGGAACTGTCGGCGGCCTTCGCGTCGGGCACCGTCGAGCACTGGTGCGACACGCTCACCGCGCACGCCGTGCCCGTGTCGCCGATCCGGCACCTCGACGAGATCTACGCCGACCCGCACACCGCTGCGCTCGGCATGATCGGAACGGTCGACCACCCGACGATCGGCAGCCTGCGGCAGATCGCGTTCCCGGTCAGCTTCGCGGGCGAACGCCCGCACCTGACGTCCGCGCCGCCGGTACTCGGCGCCGACACGGATGCGGTACTGGGTGCCCACCGGCCGAAGTCGGTGGTCGGCGGATAGACCCGGCTACCCCGGGCGAGCTGAGGCTCCCGTTCAGTGCGAATCTATTCCGAATCTTGCCAGAAGGCATCGGCGAGACGCTCGACGAGCCGCTGCATCTGTTGCAGGCCTTCGGGAATGCGGTCGGGGCCGAACCGGTACCGGGGACCGTTGAGGGACACGATCGCCACCAGGTTCCCGGACGAATCCCTGACGGGACGAGACAGGGAGATCAACTCTTCCTCGAGCTCGTTGTCGATGAGAGCGAAGCCGTTTTCTCGGATCCGATCGAGTTCGGCCAGGAGGGCCGCGCGGTCGGTGACGGTGTGCGCGGTGTATGCCTCGAGCTTTTCGGGCAGGCGGCCGAGGACCTTCTTGATCGGCCACTCGGCCAAGAGGACCTTGCCGCTGGAGCTGGCGTGGAGGGGATACTGCTTGCCGATCATGTGAGGGGACATCCGGGATGTCGTGCCCACGACGTGTGAGCCGGCCGCCTCGGCGATGAGGTCGAGCTCGTCCTTTGCATTCGGCACCGACAAGGTCACCGTTTCGTCGAACGTGTCGGCCAGCTCCTGCAGCAACGGCCGAGCGCGGGCTGCCAGACCGGCATGGGGGTCGGCGTACCGTCCGAGACGGGACATCTCCGAGCCGAGGATGTAGTTGTTGTCGATGCGATCCACAAGGCCGGTCCGCTCGAGGCTGTGGAGCAGACGAAATGCGGTGGGACGGGAGATCCCGACGGCTTTGGCGAGGGTGCTCACCGTCGCGCCGGTCCTGGGCCGGGATGCAAGCTCGCGCAGAAGACGGACAGCCTTGGTCACCGACTTGTTGGCAATCTCCGCCGGCTCGCTGGGATTCACTGCGATCACTGCGGCCGCCTTCGGCTCGTTCATTGCGCCCCCAATACTTTCGTGTGTCCCAGTTGTGGTCAGGCGGCGGTGAGTTGCCGGATTCCGCCGAGTCGGCCTTGGTGGAAGACGAGGGGTTCGCCGTGTCCGGTGTCCATGTGCAGGACGCGGGCGATGACGATGGTGTGGTCGCCGCCGTCGAGTTCGTGGGTGATTTCGCAGTCGACGTAGGCGTGGGCGCCGGTGATTCGGGGTGATCCGGTCTGGGACAGGGTCCAGTCGATGTCGGCGAATTTGTTGGGTTGTTTGCTGGAGAGGGCGCGGCAGATCGGTTCCTGGCCGGCGGCGAGGATGCTGGCGCAGAGTCGGCCGGCGGCGCGGACCTTGGGCCAGCTGGTGGAGGTGTGGGCGACGCTGAAGCTGACCAGGGGTGGGTCCAGGGACAGTGATTGGAAGGTGCCGACGACGAGGCCGCAGGGGTGTTCGGCGTCGGGGGTGATGCCGGAGAGGGCGACGACGCCGGTGGGCAGGTGTCCCATGACGGTGCGGTAGTGGGCCTGGTCGATGGTGGAGGTAAGCATGGTGGCTCCTCTTCGGGGTCGCGGCGCGGCGCGGCGCGGGTGCCGGTCTAAGACTGAGGTCATTGACGTTCAATTTATGAACGGTATGTTCAAACTAATGTTAGTATTGCGTCCTGGATCACACCCTGTCAAGCGTTTCGGGGTCACCGGTCGAGCGACTGTCTCTTCGTGCAGATGACCTGTCGTGGTGTTGTTCGACAGGGTATTCCGTGCGCGGACTGGATCCGGGCGCGGGCGGAACTGCGACGGCAAGGCGTGACGTCAGGCCGTGTTGACCGCCATTGAGGGCCATGTCACAATTTCGACCACAGTGTTCAAAATATGAACATCAATAATCCTGTGGAACCTCGGCCCGGCACACACGAGAACAGATGAACGAAGGAGAACAAGTGCACATCGCGCAGATCGAACTCTTCCAGGTGGACTTGCCGTACTCGGGCGGTGTCTATCTACTCTCGGGCGGCCGTTCGTACACCTCGTTCGATGCCTCCATCGTCCGCATCACCACCGATGACGGCCAGCAGGGTTGGGGCGAGAGCACACCGTTCGGCTCCACCTACATCGCCTCCCATGCTCTCGGCACTCGCGCCGGGATCGCGGAGATCGCACCCCACCTGCTCGGCCGGGACCCACGTCAGGTCGACCGGATCAACGACGCGATGGACGAGGCACTCGTCGGTCACAACCACGCCAAGACCGCGCTCGACGTCGCGTGCTGGGACGTCTTCGGCAAGTCCGTCGGGCTTCCGGTCGCCGAACTCCTCGGCGGTTCGACCGGTGTTCCCATGTCGATGATCTCCTCGATCTACGCCGGTGAACCGGAGGAAATGCGCCGCCGCGTCGCCGATCACCGTGCCAAGGGATACCGCGGCCACTCCATCAAGATCGGCGCACTCGACAGCGAGGGTGGGCCCGCGCTCGATGCGGAGCGGATCGCCGCCTCCCTGGCCGACAAGCAGCCCGGTGAGTTCTTCCTGGTCGACGCGAACGGTGGACTGTTGCCGGAGACCGCGCTGCGGATGCTCCGGATGCTGCCGTCCGGCCTGGACTTCGTGCTCGAGGCCCCCTGCGCCACGTGGCGGGAGACGATCTCGCTCCGCCAGCGGTGCCCGTACCCGATCATCGTCGACGAACTCGCCCAGCAGGACGAGGACATCGCGTTCGCTTCGGCGCACGACGTCGCCGACGGCATCGGACTGAAGATCTCCAAGGCCGGTGGTCTGACCCGCGGCCGTCGTCACCGCGACATCGCGCGCGCTGCGGGGATGACCGTCAGCGTGCAGGACACGGTCGGCTCGTCCATCGCGTTCGCGGCGATCGTGCAACTCGGCGCCACCGTCCCGCCGCGCACGCTGCGCTGCGTCCTCAATTGCGAGGACATGGTGACGCTGCCGACCGCGAGGTTCGACGTGCTGACCGAGGACGGCGGCATCCTGCCCCCGAACGCTCCCGGACTCGGGATCGAGGTCGACGAGACGGTGCTCGGCGACCCGGTGGCCGTGTGGAGCGACTGAGGTAACACCGAAAAGCCGCGTCGGGG
>NZ_JBFUHV010000158.1:0-20610 GCF_056402215.1 Rhodococcus sp. P4_B6
CGTCCACGGTCCCCAATCGACCCACCGGGATGTTTTTCAGTTCAACGTATTTGGCGAGCGCAGTCTCTTTGTCGACGCCGAATTCGGCGGCCAGTGAATCGGCGATACCGCCGGGCCGGTCGTAGATCGGAGATCGGATGAACGCCGGCGACACGACGTTCGATCGGATGCCTTCGGGGGTGAACTCCGCGGCGAGGACTTTCGAGAGCATCAGAATCGCAGCTTTGGACACGCTGTAGTCGGGCAGCCGGGGATTGGGCATCCGGGCCGCTTCCGATGCGATGTGGACGAGGGAGCCGTTGCCGTGCCGGCGCATCGCCGTGATTGCGGCACGGGACGCCCGGACATAGCCCATCAGATTGAGGTCCAGCGTGAGGGCCCAGTCCTCGTCGGACGTCGTCAGGAAGCTGTCGCGCACCGGCGCTACGCCGGCGTTGTTGACCAGGACGTCGACGCGCCCGAACTGGTCGAGCGCGAAGTCGATCATCGCCTGGGCGCCGGACGGATCGAGGAGGTCGACCTTCGTCAGGCGTAGGTGCTCGGAATCGTGGGGCAGGTCCGAGGTGGTGACGTCGAGATCGGCGCCGACCACCTCGGCCCCCGCTGCGAGCATGTGTCGAACACAGGCCCCGCCGATGCCGCCACCTGCACCGGTGATCACGACCACGCGGTCGTGAAGCTCGCCGCTCATGTCTTTGCCTCCCTGCTGGTGAGTCGTACCACGGACTGTGGTGCTCACCACTGTCTCACCTTACGGACGGAATGTCTAGCAAGCGAGACAAAGTATGCGAGGAGGAGGTGCGGCGACGGGCGTTACCCGAAGTTCGCGACCTTCTGGCCGGCGAGGTCTGCGCCGAGGGCTCGCGAGATCTCCTGTCCGCCGCTGATCACCTCCGCCTTCCACCGGTCGCCGTCGGCTCCGAGGATGGATTCGCGGACGCCGCTGATCGAGAGTGCAGCCCGGACCCGGCCCTGGTAGTCGATGATCGGGACGCCGATCGCCGCCACGCCGACCGTCACGTCCTGGTCGCTGATCGCGATCCCCTCGTCGCGGGTGCGCCGCAGGAGTGCCCGTAATTCGGACGGCTCGGCGGGGGTGGAGGGGGTCAGCCGGGTCAGCGGGGTGTTGCGGGCGATGTAGGCCTCCCACTCGCTTTCGTCCCGGAAGGCCAGGATGGCGCGGGAGGCGGCGCCGGTATGCATCGGCAGGGACCCGCCCAGTCGCAGGGCCAGCGACTGCACGCGTTTGCCGTCGAGGCGTTCGATGCACACTGCCTGGTCACCGCGGGGAACGCAGAGAAACACCGTCTCGCCGGTGAGCGCATGCAGTCTTTCCATGACCGGCTGCGCGAACTGGCGCTCGTCGAACCGTTCGACCACCGCCGAACCGAGTGACACAAGCTTGAACCCGAGACGGAACTTGCCCCGCCGCGACCCCGCCTCCACGAGGTCTTCCTCTTGCAGGCTCGCCAGCAGTCGATACATCGAGCTGCGCGGCTCGTTCATAGCTTCCGCGATTTCGGTGGCGGTTGCCTCCCCCTTGGCCAGGAAGTCGAGCAACTCCGCGACCTTGCGTACCAACATCAAACTTCCGTCATTTGCCATGCGTCCAGATTATCGCTCAGCGGACAAACAGTCCATCAAATAGTCTTACTGCTCTATGGACAATGTGCCCGACAGTTGGTACTTTTCGTCCATGCTGACACCAACCCCACCGGCCACCGACCACGACGACGAACTCGTCGACCTGATCTCCGAACGCGCGCTGTTCGCCCGCCTCGAAACCGTCCGCCTCATCTCCATCGCCAAGACCGGCCACTACGCCTCCGGCTTCTCCTGCGCCGAGATCCTCGCCACCTTGTACTACGGCGTCATGCGGCTTCGGAAAGGCGAGCCCGATTGGCCCGACCGAGACCGTTTCCTGTTCGGCAAGGGCCACGCCGCGGCCACGCTCTATCCGCTCCTGGCGGATTGGGGATTCTTCGACCCCGCCGAACTCGACGAGTACACCCGCCTCGGCAACGCGTTCGGCGACCACCCCGACATGACCCGCATCCCCGGCATCGATTTCAGCAGCGGATCGCTCGGGCACGCTCTGTCGACCGGCACCGGAATCGCTCTCGGCACCCGCATGCAGGGCCGCCCCTCCAACGTCTTCGTCCTCCTCGGAGACGGCGAACTGCACGAAGGGCAGATCTGGGAAGCCGCGCTCGGTGCGGCCCACCACGACGTCTCGAACCTGATCGCGATCGTCGACCGCAACGACCACTCCCTTGACGGCCGCATCGACACCGTGACGAACATCGAGCCGCTCGGCAACAAATGGCGCGCCTTCGGATGGGACGCGCACGAGGTCGACGGACACGACGTCCGCGCACTGCTCTCGACCTTCCGCGCGATCGTCGAGGACCCCGAACGAACACGTCCGGCGGTGATCATCGCGAACACCGTCAAAGGCAAGGGCATTTCCTACATGGAATCCGAATTCGGCTGGCATCTCGGCTGGCTGGCAGAACAAGACGAAGTCAACGCGATCGAAGAACTGAGGAACAACCGATGAGCGTCGCACCCGGCCTGCAGGCCGAGTCCTGGCACCTGCTTACCCTGATCGAGCGGGCCCCCGGCTTCCACATACTCGCCGACACCTTGGCCGACCTGGTGGACGAGGGCCATCCCATCGTCGCCGGAACCGCCGATCTCAAGTATTCGAACGGACTGGTYGCGTTCCAGAAGCGGCACCCCGACCGATACGTCCAATTCGGCATCTCCGAACAGCACATGGTCTCCACCGCAGCAGGACTCGCGACCACGGGGCTCCAGCCGTATGTCGCCACCTTCGCGTCGTTCATGGCCTACCTGGCCTGCGAGCAGATCCGCACCGACATCGCGTACACCAAGCAGCCCGTCCGGCTCATCGGCCATCACGCCGGCATCACGCTCGGGTTCTACGGCACCTCGCACCACGCCACCGAGGACCTCGCCATCACCCGCAGCATCCCAGGGCTCACGGTCATCGCCCCCGCTGACACCGCTCAGCTCGGAGCCGCGCTCCGCGCCGCCGTCGACCATCCCGCACCGATCTACTTCCGTATCGGCCGTGGTCAGGACCCGGACGTCTACGCTGACGGCACTCACCCCTTCACCATCGGCACCGCCATCGAACACGGCGCCGGCACCGACCTCACGATCATCGCCACAGGATCGATGGTGCATCCCGCTCTCGAGGCGGCGCAGGCTCTGAACGCAGGCGGGATCTCCACGGGAGTCGTCGACATGCACACCGTCAAGCCCCTCGACGCCGACGCCGTCGCCCGCGCCGCACAGCGGTCCCCCATCGTCCTGACCGTGGAGGAACACAATGTCATCGGCGGTCTCGGGGGAGCGGTCGCGGAGGTCGTCGCCGAACACGGGTACGGCACTCGTGTCATTCGGCACGGCGTGAAGGACGAATACGCGCTCATCGGACCGCCGACCCACCTGTACCGGCACTACAAGCTCGACGCCGCCGGTATCGAGGAGGTTGCGCGAGCCGCCGTAGGGTCGTAAGCCCGCGCACGGCAGTAACATTCCCGCGGTCCGAACTTCTTGGTGGACGCAGCGGGGCGCGTCACGACAACGCGACACCCGCCCGGCCCGGCCATCCCACCGGTCCGGGCGGGTGTCGCGGCTTCGCGACGAAGAGGGTGCTCTTTTCGTCAACCTCGGCGACACTGTAGTGAGGTGCCGGCCGCGGAGAGGACCGACGGGAAGAGTATGACGATCGAGCAGTTGCTGACCACGCATTTTCCGGATGATCCCGTAATGGATGCGGCGTTTGCCTCGGCGCTGCTGCGGCGCACGGGGCGAGATCCGAATGCGTCTGGGCTGGTGCGGATCTACAGTCCCGCGCGGACGTTGTCGTTCGGGCGGTTGGACGCTGTTCGGCCGCAGTTTCCGGCCGCGGCAGCCGCGGCGCGGCACCACGGGTTCACGCCCGTCGTCCGGGGCGCGGGCGGTCGGGCGGCGGCATACCACGAGCGGACCCTCGTCGTGGAGATCGTCTCCCCGGACACGGAGGGCATCGTCGGGGCCCGGCCCCGCTTCCAGCGCCTCACCCCGAGGATCGTCGCCGTACTGAGGACGCTCGGCGTCGATGCTCGCATCGGACCGGTTCCCGGTGAGTACTGCCCCGGTGATTGGACGGTGAACGGCGGGGGACGCGTCAAGTTGGCGGGGACCGCGCAGCGAATAGTCGCCGGCGCGTGGCTCTTCGGCTTCGAGCTCGTGGTCGCCGATTCGGATCCCGTGCGGGCGGTGCTCGCCGATGTCAATGCTGCCCTCGAGTTGGAGTTCGACCCCGCCACGGCGGCGTCCCTCACGGACCTGAACCCGGCTCTCGGTCTCGAACAGGTCCGGGCCGCGATCCTCGCCGAGATCGGCGCAGTCCACGAACTGACCGCAGACCCCGACCTCCTCGAGGAGGCCGCGAACCTGCGCGACGCGCACGTGGCGTGATCGGCCCCAGAAATCGGGGCTTCCTGTACGAGCCACACGCTAACTGTTGCAGAGCAGTGGGTTTCGCGACCCCGCTGTGCGCTGCCATCGAATTCTCGAGCGTTCTGTCCTGGAGAACGCAGGGTTCGGTACAAACCGTTGGACCCCCCTTCTGCCGGCTTCTAGCGTTGTCGCAAAGCCGTCCGGTGTGACGTGCAGCACGTGGAGAACACGGCGACACGTCGGAAATGTGTGGAGGAGCCCCGCATGAGTCTGCAGAACCGTCTGACCGAGAAATTCGGAATCGAACACCCGGTAGTCCTTGCACCGATGGATTACGTCTCCGATTGGCGATTGGCCACCGCCGTGGCCGAGGCAGGTGGGCTGGGACTCATCGGCGGCGGATACGGCGACGAGGCCTGGTTGCGCGATCAGTTCGACCACGTGCCGACCGGCGCGGTCGGTTGTGGCTTCATCACGTGGTCCATGGCGCAGCAACCGCGGCTCCTCGAGAAGACGATCGGCTACCGGCCTGCGGCGATCTTCCTCTCCTTCGCCGACCCGGCGCCGCATGCGCCTGCGATTCGTGCCGCGGGAATCCCGCTGATCTGCCAGGTGCACGATGTCGACCAGGCGCGCCGGGCGGTCGAGGTGGGGGCGAGCGTCGTCGCTGCTCAGGGCGGTGAGGCGGGCGGCCACGGGACGGGGGCCCGATCGACGTTCACCCTGGTGCCCGAGATCGCCGATGTCCTTCGGCGGGAGGCGCCGGAGGTGATGCTGCTGGCGGCCGGTGGAATCGGCGACGGCCGGGGCCTGGCAGCAGCGCTCGCACTCGGTGCCGACGGTGCCCTCGTCGGAACCAGGTTCTGGGCGGCCGAGGAGGCGGCGATTCCGCGTGCGGCCCAGCACCGCGCGCTGTCGGCGGGTGGGGACGACACGATCAGGCAGAGCGCCTTCGACATCGTGCGTGAGAAGCCCTGGCCGACTCGGTACACCGGGCGAGTCCTGCACAACGACTTCATCCGCCGGTGGCACGGCGACGAGCCGGGCCTGCGGGGTGCGCTCCGGGAGAGGCAGGCGCAGTTCCTGGCAGCGGTGAAGGCCGAGGACTACGACGTCGCGAATCTGATCGTCGGTGAGGTCGTCGGACAGATCGATCGTGTCGGCACCGTCGCGTCGATCATCGATGAGATGGTCGGCACGGCCTGCTCGATCCTCGGCCGCACTTCCCACGACCTGGCGGCGATCGGCTCCTAGCGCCCGATCGGTGCGACCTCGCAAACCGTCACCCCGCGCGTCCCCCAGAAGGATTCCCCATGACCAGCCAGTCCGTTTCACCACCTGCTCTCGCGAGCGGTGTCGCGAAGAACAGTCTTCGCAAGATCATTACCGCGTCCAGCGTCGGAACGTTGATCGAATGGTACGACTTCTACATCTACGGCAGTCTCGCAGTCGTGTTCTCGGGGATGTTCTTTCCCGAAGGAAACGGAACCGCAGCACTACTCGTCACGATTGCCGCCTTCGGAACGGGCTTCGTCGTGCGCCCCATCGGCGCCGTCGTGTTCGGCAGAATGGGGGACCGGGTCGGACGTAAGAAGACGTTCTTGACGACGTTGCTCATCATGGGCGGCGCCACCACGATGCTCGGACTGATGCCCACCTATGACCACATAGGAATCCTGGCGCCGATACTGCTGGTGACGTTGCGGCTGCTGCAGGGGCTCGCGATCGGCGGTGAGTACGGGGGCGCCGTCGTCTACATCGCGGAGAACTCGCCTTCGAAGAAACGCGGAGCCCTCACGAGTGTTCTCCAAACCACCGCGACCGGCGGTCTGCTGCTGTCGATCGGCGTCATCGTGCTCTGCCGGGTCAGTTTGGGCGAGGATGCATTCGACTCGTGGGGCTGGCGGATCCCGTTCCTCCTGTCCGCGGTCCTGGTGCTCTTCTCGCTGAAGATCCGCATGAAGATGCACGAGTCGCCGGTGTTCGAGGAGATGCGACGGACCGGAAACCTCTCGCGTTCACCGATCAAGGATGCCGTCGCGCACAAGCCGTCCTTTGCGTTGCTACTCGTCGTGGTCTTCGGGGTGACCGCCGGTCTGGGGGTCGCCTGGTACACGAGCCAGTTCTACACGCTGTACTTCCTGCAGACGATCTTGAAGATCGACTTCCTCACAGCCAATGTCTCCGTCGGGATCGCACTGGTCATCGCGACACCGTTCTTCGTCCTCTTCGGAAAGCTGTCCGACAAGCATGGACGGACCCGGATCATCCTGTGCGGACTGGTCTTTTCGGCAGCCGGCTACCTTCCGCTGTTCGCGTGGATTCGACACGCCGCCGTCCACGGCGACCAGTTCCAGATGGTCCTGGCACTGACGATCCAGGTCGTCTTCGTCACCATGATCTACGGGCCCACGGCGGCCTTCCTGTCCGAATTGTTCCCACCGCAGATCCGCTACACCGGACTGTCCCTGGCCTACCATATCGGGACCGGCGTGTTCGGTGGCTTCACCCCTCTGGTGGCGCTCTCGCTCAACACCGCGACCGGGAACGTCCTTGCCGGGCTGATCTATCCCGTCGCGATCACCGCGGTCACGGCAGTGGTGTTCGTGCTGACGTTGCGGCGGGGAGTGGACAGCCCGATAGTCCGGCGGGCGTGGAAGCAGATTGATTCCGAGTGCTCGTCATGAGACACCCGACCCGGTACGGTGCGATCGCGTTCACCGCCCCGGTGGCCGAGCGGCAGAAGGCGACGGGAAGCATCCACTGGTACGGGCGGAGGCGAGCTCAGGGCGAAAACACCGGCAGGCCCGACGAACTCGACACAACTGTGACCGCACTGATCCGTGCCACCGATTCGTTCTTCGTCGCGACGGTGACGCCCTCCGGGTGGCCCTACATCCAACACCGGGGCGGTCCGACCGGCTTCGTGCACGTGCTCGATCCCTCGACGATCGCGCTCGCGGACTATTCGGGAAATCAGCAGTTCGTCACGGTCGGCAACCTCGACGAGAACGACGCAGTGGCCCTCTTCTTCATCGACTACCCCACCCGCACCAGAGTCAAGGTTTACGGACGAGCCGAGGTCGTCGAGCGTGCCGACGATCCGGATCTCGTCGCCAGGCTCCTCGCCACGGCTGACGGGGTCGTGAAGGCCGGCTGTGACCGCGCGCTCGTCGTCCACGTCGAGGCGCTGGACCGGAACTGCACGAAGAACATTCCCCCGAAGTACGGCGAGGCGCGGATGCGGGAATCGCTCACGTTGGCCCGCAAGGGATTGCAGGACGAAATCGATATCCTGAAATCCCGCAATGCCGAACTGGAGCGGGAGATCGCGCAACTGTGTGGCGGCGGTGACGGTCAGCGGGGTTGACGGACGGTGGTGCCGGGTGGGGGAGAGTTGCGGATCGCGGCGTCCCGCAGAACTCGCAGGAGCGGCGTCACCCGGTTGCGGCGGTACACGAACCTCACGACCGCGGGCGGCGCACCGACCAGCGGGATGAACCGGACATTGCGGTGGTTTACCCGCCGCCGGGCGACTTCCGGAACCGTGCCCACACCGCGATCCGCAGCGATCAGTTCGAGCCACTCGTCGAAGTTCGAGCACGTCACCACCGGGCCGTCGTGGTTCGGCCACAGATCCTCGGACGTGGTGCCGCTGAGGGTGTTGATGACCAGAGGAAGAGTTCCGAACTCCGCCCAGTCGATGGACTCGCGGCTCGCGAGAGGCGAGGCAGCGGATACCGCCGCGATCCGCTGCTCCTCGAACAGCGGATGCTGCACGAACTCGTCGCCCGGGACGTCCCGGCGGACGACCGCGGCGTCCACGGTGGCGTTGTTCAGCGCGGCAATGGGGTCGTCGCAGCGACGCGGAACCACGGTGGCGCGGGAGTTCCTCTCGACGTCGTCGATCACCTGCTGCGCCCACGGATCGGGGAGGAGCCAACTGAAGCCCAGGGCGAGGGTTCGGGTGGTGTACAGCGCCACCGCGGAATCGAGATCACCGAGAATGACGCGCACCTTCTCGACGAACCCGGCGCCGTCCTCGGTGAGGGCGAGCGCACGCGAGGTCCGGTCGAACAACCGCACGCCGAGCGAGGCCTCGAGTTGCTGCACCGTTCGGGTCAGCGCCGGTTGCGTGATGTGGAGCGCGGTCGCCGCGGCGGTGAACGAGCCCGCCTCGGCGACCGCCACGACCGCTCGCAGATGCCGCAGTTCGATAGTCATAACTGCCAAGCATAGATCCAGCCGAAACGGCATTTCCGCTCCCCGATGCGGCGGTGCACGATGGTGGACGGAAGCGTGAGAACGGCGTGAACCTCGTTCCTCACGCACCCATCCACCGAAAGGATCCTGGTGTTCGATCTCGAGGAAGACCTCCGAATTCCCATTCGGGGCGCCCATGGCGGGAGGGCCGAGCACCCCCGAACTCGTTGCTGCGGTCTCGTCCACCGGCGGCCTCGGTTTCCTTGCGGCCGGGTACAAGAGCGTCGACGCGGTTCGCCATGAGATCGACGCGGTTCGCGCTCTGACGGACGCACCATTCGGACTCAATCTCTTCGTCCCAGGCCGTCCCCTGGCCGACCGCGCGGCCGTGGAGACCTATCGGGAGCGGTTGCAGCCGCTCGCCGAACGCCGGAACGTGGTGCTGCCCGAGGTCGTCGACCACGACGACGACGCGTTCGACGCCAAGGTCGACCTCGCGGTCGAGCGTGCAGTTCCCGTGGTGTCCTTCACGTTCGGCCTTCCGCCGCGAGGCGTCGTCGATCGGTTGCACGCTGCCGGCACTGCCGTCGTGGCCACGGTGTCGGATGTCGACGAGGCACGGTCGGCCGCCGAGCGGGGCGTCGATGCGATCTGTCTGCAAGGAGTCGACGCAGGCGGGCATCGGGCGACGCTCGACCCGGACGCGGAGCCGGACCCACGTTCGACCCGAGAACTGGTCGAGGCGGCCCGCGCCGCGGTCGACCTTCCCCTCGTCGCGGCGGGAGGGATCGCGACGGGCGAAGACGTCGCTGCGGCTCTCGCGGCGGGCGCCACCGCCGTGCAGATCGGTACCGCTCTCCTGCGCGCCGACGAGGCGGGCACCAAAGCCGCGCACCGCGCCGCGTTGCACGACGCCCGGTTCGGAGACACCGTCGTCACCCGCGCGTTCTCGGGTCGTCCCGCGCGTGGCCTGGTCAACGATTTCATCACCGACTTCGATGCCTACGCGGTGACGGCCTATCCGCAGGTTCACCTGCTGACCAGTGGGCTGCGGGCCGCGGCGGGCGCCGCGGACGATCCGCAGGGCCTCGCCCTGTGGGCCGGCCTCGGGTATCGCAGTGCCCGGTCGGCCCCCGCCGAAGAGATCGTCCGGGACCTGTGGAGAGAAGCGCGGGACGCCTGATGGACATCGGCGACCTGAGCTTCTTCCTGGCCGTGGCCCGCGCCGGGGGAATCTCCCGGGCTTCGAAAGAACTTCTGACGGTGCAGTCGAACATCAGCTCACGGATCCGGGCGCTCGAGGACGAACTCGGAGTGGAACTGTTTCGCCGCCATGCGCGCGGAGTGACTCTGACGAACCCCGGCGAACGTCTGCTGCCGTACGCCGAACACATCACTCGGCTCGTACGCGAAGTGACGCAGGTCGTCGGCGACGACCTGGACCCCTCCGGACGACTCGCGATCGGGTCGATGGAGACCACCGCGGGATTGCGGCTCCCCGGGGTGCTGGCCGCCTTCAGCGAGGAATGCCCCCGAGTCGACTTCACCCTGACGACCGACACCACCGACGCCCTCACCACCCAGGTGCTCGAGCATCGACTCGACGGGGCGTTCGTCTGCGGACCGGTGCGGCATCCGGACCTGGTCTCCGAGCAGGTGTTCGTCGAGCAATTGGTGCTGGTGAGCGGCGTTCGCGTGGCGGACTTGGACTCCGTGTCGGCCGACGGACGGCGGCACAGGGTTCTCGTCCTCCGGGCCGGTTGCGCCTACCGGGCCCGACTCGAGCGGCTCTTCGAGCAGCACGGTCTGCCGAATCCGGACGTCCTCGAGTTCGGAAGTCTCGAGGGCATCCTCGGGTGCGCGGCCGCCGGAATCGGTGTGACGCTGCTGCCGCTGGGCGTCGTGACCGCGTCGCCGTCGGCGTCGGCCTTGAAGGTGCATCACCTCGCGCCGGCCGACTCGCGCGCGGAAACCCTGTTCATCCGCCGCAAGGACGCCACCACCACCCCTGCCCTGTCGCGTTTCCTGTTCCACACCCGCGCGTCCAGCCGCCCGGCCTCCCTGAAATCTGTGGCTCGCTAGCGCTGCGAATGTCTTTGAAAGAGAACGTATGAACGCAAGTGGCAGCGCCGAAGACCTGGTCACGTTCCGCACGCCGACATCGCCGTGGGTCACGGTCGGCCAGGTCGGGGCTGCATTGGCGGCGAGTATGGGCATCGGACGGTTCGTCTACACACCCGTACTTCCGCTGATGGAGGCCCAGGCAGGATTGACACCGTCGGCGGGCGCCGGTCTGGCGACGGCAAACTATCTCGGATATCTCATCGGGGCGCTCGCCGGAATCGCCCTACCCGGGATGATGCGCTCGGCGGCAACCCTGCGTGTCTCGCTGCTCGTCCTGACCCTCACGCTGGCGTTGATGCCGGTGGCATCGAACGAAACCTTCTGGGGCGTGTTGCGGTTCATCGCAGGTGTCACCAGTGCGACGGTGTTCGTCGTCGCTGTCAGCGCCATGCACTCCACTCTGAGTGGGCAGGCAGCGCACCTGTCGGGCTGGGCGTTCGGCGGAATCGGGGCAGGTATTGCCCTGTCCGGACTCGTCGTCCTCGTCCTGCGGTCGATGGGTACCTGGGGCTCTGTGTGGTGGGCGGCTGCACTGCTGACCCTGATCTGCACCCTCGTCGCGTGGACGCTCACACCGGAACGCGCTCCCATGGCGCCGACGGTGGAGCGCCGAAAATCGCCCAAGAGGAAGCGCCGCTGGTTCAGTATGCTGTTCATCAGTTATTCCCTCGAGGGCGTCGGATACATCATCGCCGGCACTTTTCTCGTCGCAGCGATCGACCACACCGCAGGCAGCGTCGCCGGCAGTGGCGCCTGGGTGATCGTCGGGCTGGCGGCGCTACCGTCCGCTCCACTCTGGGCGTTGCTCGGCCGGCGATGGTCTCGCCCGATCCTGCTGGTGACCGCCCTCGTCGTTCAGGCCGCCGGCATCGCGCTGCCTGCGGTGGCAGACGGCATCTGGCCCGCCCTGATCTCTGCCTTCCTGTTCGGGGGAACATTCCTCGGCATCAGTCAGATGTCGCTGACGATCGGCGCTCACCTCCAGTTCCCACGCGCGGTCGCGATCCTGACGACCGGATACAGTCTCGGTCAGATCGGGGGCCCGCTCATCGTCACACCACTGCTTTCCGATGGCTACCACCTGGCATTGCTCGTCGCGTCTGGCATCGTTCTGGCGGCAGCACTCACCGCCACGCTACTTGCGTCCACTCACATGAGGTCTGTCGAAACGAGTCGGAGCCACAGCCACAGCCGCGTGGTCGGATTGTCGAAGTCGATCTGAAACTCTTCGGCGAGACGGGTGATCCGGTACCGAATGGTATTGCCGTGGACATGCATTCGGTCAGCCGCCTTGGACACGTTCGCGTTCGAATCGAAGTACGCACGTAGAGTGATCAGAAAGTCGGTGTGATGGGTGGCGTCGTACGCCCGGATCGCATCGATAACGTCGAACTTGTCCAGTTGCTTCTCGGTGATGTACTTACCGATCTCCAGTAGGTTGAGCTCGGTCCAATAGTCTTCGAACACAGCCGCTGCCGGGGCTCGAGGGGTCGGATTCTCTCGCGTGACCGACTGTTGGTGCATCAGGTACCGCAGTGTGCGCAGCGCCTCGGTCCGGGATCGAGGTAGCTCGCTGATCTGCTCGGCGATCCCGCCCACAGCGGAGACGACGGGATGCGCGCTGATCGTCGTCGCGTAGGAGCCGATGTCACGAATGACGCGACGGTGGGCTGCACGGGGAGAGTCGCCTGCGCAGGGCAACAGCGCATACACGACCGAGTCGATCAGGGCGCTGTACGCACTGCGGAACTGGACGTTGCAGGTGACGGTCACGAGCTGCAGTAGCCGATGTTGTTCGCGCATGGCGTCGAGGCTGCCGGCGTTCGGATGGGTGAGGGCGAACGCCGCGATGGCGAATCCGTCGGTGAACTCGAGACCGAGTTGCGCGGCGGCGAACGAGGCCCGGGCCGGATCGTCCATCAACGTCCGCATGAGATCGGCGTTGCGGCGTTCGGTGAAATCGGAAGCGGACCGGGCGTGAAGCATGTGCAGTCCGGCCAGCGGCGCCAGCCTGTCGAGCGCATCGAGGGCCGGTTGGCGGCGTTCACCTCCGGGATCGATGATCCAGATCGATCCGAGCAGTTCCCCGCCCGCCCGGACCGCGAGCGCCAGCCGGTCCGCGATCCCGCTGGGCGACTGCACGAACAGTGCGGCGGTGGAGGAGTAGACGACCTTGAAATCGGCGTCGAGGGCTGGAGGTGTCCGCTCCTGCAGGGTCAGAGTCGTCTCGCGCCGTAGGTCGTCGATCGGCTGGCCCGGCACCGTGGAGTATCCGAGGATGCGGCCCGAAGGATCGACGATGCTGGCGGCGCCATTGGTTATCGAGGCAACGGCGTTGGCGAAGGCGAACAGATCGCCCAGGCGCACGCCCGATACCGAATCGACCGCAGCACCCGCGACCGCTGTTCGTGCCATCGCGATCAGTCGTGTCCAATCCGCGTCGTCGCCGACGACGAGCACGGGAACGTCGTGACGACTGGACGCRGCCCGCAGGTCCTCGATCGGTGTTCCTCGTGCTTTGACGATCACTGCGGCGGCCTCGCCGTCGGCGGCGTGGACGAGTACCCGCTCGAATCCGGCGGACCCGCAGGACACCCCCATCGCGAGGACGACGGTGTTCCTGACGTTCGCCTGGTCGTCGAGTGCGTCGTAGAGCTGTACGTCGGCGACGGGACGGCGGAGATTCTCGGCGGTCGGGTTGACGTGCAGTAGATCTTCCTGCACCAGCCTGTTCCAGGCTGACAGCGCGATCGGCGCAGGTGTCGTGTCGCGATGACGCAACGACTCCGTTAGATCCATTTGGAACATCTTACAAGCATTGATCTTGAGCTTGGAAACTCCTCCATATGAACCAGGTGAGGTCTGGATCACTATTGGTTCCACCCCGCGCACCGGGTGTCAGCACCACTTCGAGGAGTCCCGATGAAACTCAGAGATATCAGGTCGTTAGTGAATGTCGAGGGCCCCGCTCGGTCCGCGTCACAACGCCTTGCACGGCGATGCCACAGCATCGAAGACGTACGAAAGCTGGCTGCCGCCCGTCTGCCGCTGAGCATCTTCGACTACATCGAGGGCGGCGGCGAGGACGAAGCGTCGGTCCGCCGCAATCGTTGCTCGTTCGACGACTGGTCCTTCGTGCCACGCTGGGGCGCGGTGGAGAACCTCGACCTGGCGTCGACTCTCCTGGGCAAGCCGGTCGCCATGCCGTTGATGCTCTCACCCACCGGTGGAACACGACTCTTTCACCCGGAGGGCGAACTCGGTGCGGCGCGTGCTGCTCTCGCCGCGAATGTGCCGTACGGTCTGGCACACCTGAGTACGACGCCGATGGAACTGGTCAGCGCGCAGACCCCGGGCCTTCGTCGCTGGTTCAACATCGAACCGATGGCGGACAAGGGCATGCTCCAGGCGATGCTCGACCGGACAGCGAACGCGGGATACGAGGCCCTGCTGGTCAACGTCGATTGCCGAGCGATCGGTCATCGCGAACGCGACTACCGCAACGGCTTCACTGCACCCCCGTCCCTGAAACCGCGGACGGTCGTCGAAGGGGCACTCCATCCCGTTTGGGCGTGGAGGTTTCTGCGCAACGACGCGATCGCCTTCCCCAATCTCGACGGAACCATCGCGGAGGGGCCGCTGGCGAGCACGCCGGACATGTGGCGAACCCTGCTGTCGGGTACCTACGAACCCACCGACTGGGACACCCTCTGCGACCTGCGCTCCCGATGGAGCGGTCCGATCGTCCTCAAGGGGTGCGTCAGCGCCGACGATGCGGCGATCGCCGCCGACATCGGGATCGACGCCATCCAGGTCAGCAACCACGGCGGTCGGCAACTCGATCACATGGCCTCCCCGCTGGACGTTCTGCCGGAGATCGTCGAACGCGTGAACGGTCGGGTCGAGATCATCGTCGACGGCGGCATCCGCCGTGGCTCGGACGCGATCAAGGCGCTGGCGCTGGGGGCGACTGCGTGCGCGATCGGCCGTCCCTACCTCTACGGCCTCGCGGCGGCGGGCCAGGAGGGTGTTGCGCACGTGCTGCGGATCTTCGCGGAGGAGATGACCCGAACGATGATGCTGCTGGGGGCGTCGAGCATCAAGGAACTGCAGGACAGCGGGCCGTCCCTCGTGAGGAACCGCCACGCCGCCTTCGCCCGCTCGACGAACGCGTCCACCGGACCGCGCACGGTCACCGCGAAGCGGAAGTCCTCGTCATGACGAGTCGTCCCGGAGGCTACTCTCACCGATTCCTGTGTGCCGGCGCACTCGCCGCCCTTCTCCTCTCCACGGTTGGTTGCGGTCGGCTCGAGGAATTTGCGGACCCGCCGGCCTCGGCTCCCGTCGAGGGTGACAGCACGCCGTCGCTTGCGGTGAACGAATCGGCCGTCGCACTGCTGCCCGGTTCGGTGTCCGCACGGCACACGCTGCGGGTGGCGATCCCGACGAACGAACCTCCCACCCAGTTCTATTCGGAGGGCACCCGGTACCTGACGGGCACGAACCCCGACATTGCGAGACTCATCGGGAAGGCCCTGAACCTGGATGTCGACATCAAGGTTGTCAATTTCGACTCCATCATTCCCGGCATCGCTGCCGGACGCTACGACATGACGGTGTCCTCGATGACGCCCACCACCAAGCGAATGGCGGCAATGGATTTCGTCGACTACATGCAAATGGGGAATGCCATCGTCGTCGCGAAGGGAGCGGAGCCCGTCACGAGGGACACTCTCTGCGGCAGGAGAGTCGGCGTCCTGACGGGCTCGTATCAGCTCACCGTCAACGTTCCGGCCTACGAGCAGGACTGCGCGGCCGCCGGCAAGCCGCCGATCCGGATCGGCCAGTTCCAGGACACGCGGCAGGCGATCTCTGCGCTGACCAGCGGCCGGCAAGATGCTGTGCTGGCAGACTCACCGATCCTCGAGTACGCCACGGCCAACAATCCGGCAATCGAGGTGTCGGACACGTTCGACTACACCCCCGTCGCCGTCGGCGTGACCAAGGAACCAGCACTCGCCGACGCCGTGTCCGCGGCACTCGACTCCGTCATCGCCGGCGACGCGTACCGGGAAGTCCTCGAGAAATATGGTGCGGAGTCCGCGATGATCACCCGAGCTCGCGTCAACGCGGCCCAATAAGGAGACCTACCATGCACCAATTGGCCTCGCGAGACGCCTTCCCTCCACCGTCCGCGGTATCGGCGTTCCCGGACACGTCCATCCCGGTTGTGCCACTCAAACATCCTGTCCGGCAAACATTCGGACTGGCACTGCTCATCGTCGCCGTGGCGGTGACGTGGAACGTCGCAACCAACGACCGGTTCCATTGGAACGTCGTGTCGTCCTATCTCTTTGCGCCGGAGATACTTCGAGGGGTTGTTCTGACGATCATCCTGACGATCGTCTCGATGACCGCCGGTATTTCGCTCGGAACGCTCCTTGCCGTCATGCGACTGTCGGAGAACCCGATCGTCAGTTCGATCAGCCGCGGCTACATCTGGTTCTTCCGGGGAACTCCGCTCCTCGTCCAACTGATCTTTTGGTACAACATCGCAGCCCTGTATCCCACCATCTCGATCGGAATCCCCTTCGGGRGACCCGAATTCATGATCGGTTCCGTCAACACGCTGATCACGCCACTCGGGGCCGCCCTCCTCGGGCTGTCCCTGAACGAAGCGGCCTACATGGCAGAGATCATCCGCGGTGGCATCGGATCGGTGGACAACGGCCAGTACGACGCGGCTCAGGCGCTGGGAATGAACAAGACTCAGCTGATGCGCCGGGTCATTCTTCCTCAGGCGATGCGTGTGGTGTTACCGCCGACGGGGAACCAGGTGATCTCGATGCTGAAAGGGACCACCCTCGTCAGCGTTCTGGCGATCTCCGATCTGCTGTACTCCGCGCAGATCATCTATTCGCTGAATTACCAGACGATCCCGCTGCTCATCGTCGCGAGCCTGTGGTATCTCCTGATGACCACCATCCTGAGCTTCTTCCAGGACAAGCTCGAGAAGCACTACGCGCGCGGTTTCACCGCGGCGGTCACCCCCGCACGCCGTCGATTTGCACTGGGAAGGGCGAAATGAACACCGTCATGGTGAAAGCAGAGGGAGTCCGGAAGCGATTCGGTGCCACCGAGATCCTCAAGGGCATCGACCTCAGTGTCGAGCGCGGCTCGGTGACCTGCCTCATCGGACCGTCCGGATCTGGGAAGACAACCTTCCTGCGCTGCATCAATCACCTCGAGAAGGTTGATGCGGGCCGCCTGTACGTGGATCAACAGTTGATCGGCTACTCGGAACGCAATGGCCGGCTTCACGAGATGAAGCCCMGCCAGACGGCACGGTCTCGACTGAATGCCGGCATGGTGTTCCAGCGCTTCAACTTGTTTCCGCACATGACCGTGCTCGAGAACATCATCGAAGCCCCGATCCACGTTCTCGGCAGACCCCGCGACGAGGTGACGGCGGAGGCACACGTGCTGCTCGATCGTGTCGGACTGGGGAACCGAGGTCAGGCATACCCACGGGAGCTGTCCGGGGGACAGCAACAGCGGATCGCGATTGCCCGCGCCCTGGCGATGAAGCCCAAGTTGCTGCTCTTCGACGAGCCGACCTCCGCGCTCGACCCGGAACTCGTCGGTGAGGTACTGGACGTGATGAAGTCCCTTGCCGAAGCCGGTATGACCATGGTCGTGGTTACTCACGAGCTGGGGTTTGCCCGCGAGGTCAGCGATCAGATCGTCTTCATGGATCAGGGTGTCGTCGTCGAGGCGGGCCCGCCGGCCGAGGTTCTGGGGAACCCGCACCAGGAGAGGACCCGCGCGTTTCTCTCGAAGGTGCTGTAAACACCTCACCCGCCCGCCCGCGACCGATAGCAACGAACAATCAGGATTGAGATGCACATGAACAGGCAACAGATCAGCACAGAACATGCACCCAGCCCCGCAGGGCCCTACTCTCAGGCGATCATTGCCGACGGGGTCCTGTACACAGCAGGTCAGACGCCCCACCACCCCGATACGGGGGAGCTCGTCGGCTCCACCATCGAAGAACAAACGGACCAGGCGATGCGCAATCTCGCAGCCGTACTCGAATCGTGCGGCTCGGACTTCTCGCGCGTGGTCAAAGCGACCGTCCACCTGCAGAATCCGGCGCGAGACTTCACCGGTTTCAACGAGACCTATCAGAAGTTCGTCTCGCACCCGTATCCGGCGCGGACCACCGTCGGATCGCACCTCGGTGACTTCCTGGTCGAAATCGACGTCGTCGCCCTGTGCCCCCGCTGACCGGGTCGATGGCGCACTCCGACCGGCGGAGTCGCTCGATTCGAAAGCAAGACCGATAGGGCCCCGCACGGCAGAAGTCATGTGGCATTCTCACGAGGTGCGACGGTGCGGAGGTGAGAGTGGTGTGGCCGGTTCGCCGACCGCGACCACGTCAGGGGTAACCCCTGGCTCGACAGTGTTCACCGGAGACACCGTCCGACGCGCGACCGCATGCTCCGCGTGCTCCGGCGCGCCGCAGACGACAGGTATCGGTCACCTCGCACCGTCGCACACATGACGGAACGTCCGGCCCTGCCGCCCGAGTTCGCCCGTCGCCTCGCAGCGGCGGCGATCGATGGAACCTGGACGAGGGCCGGCCTCGTCCTCCGCTTCGAGGAATCCGGAGTGCCGGATGCCGCCCGGATCGCGGCACGGCTCCACGACCTCATGCCCACGCCGCCGATCGACGGCATCGACAGCGTCTTTCGGCTGCTGTCGGACCTCCCGCTGATCGAGCGAGCAGAGCCGATTGTCGACGAAGTCTCCGGCAACGACTGGAGGTTCGACGTCCCGCAGTGGTCGCGCACCGCCGCGGTCGCCGAGGCGGTCGGCCTCACACCCGCCGAACTCGACTGGTTCGCCGATCCCGGCGGGTGGCTGCGCACGAAGGCGCCGCCGCTGCAGCACTACCGCTATCGGATCCGGCCGGACAACCGCCTGCTCGAAGCGCCGAAGGAACGCCTCCGGGAGGTACAGCGCCGGATTCTGCGGACCGTCCTCGATCGCGTTCCGCCTCATGCGGCGGCGCACGGATTCGTCCGAGGCCGTAGTGTCCACACCTTCGCCGGCCCGCATGCGGGGCACGAGGTCGTGCTGCGCATCGACCTTCGGGCGTTCTTTCCCTCGGTTTCGCGGACGCGGGTGCGGGCGGTCTTCGACGCACTCGGCTATCCGACCCGGGTGTCGCGGGTGCTCGCCGGGCTCTGCACGACGTCGACCCCACCCGGTGTCCTCGCGGAGCTTCCCTTCGACGCGGCGAGCCGGCTCCGGGGTGCGCACCTACCGCAGGGGGCGCCGACGTCGCCGGCTCTCGCCAATCTGGTTGCACACCGGCTCGATCGCAGGCTGGCCGGACTTGCGCGCGCCCACCGCGTCGCGTACACCCGGTATGCCGACGACCTCGCGTTCTCCGGCTCGGATCTGGCGGTGGATCGACTGATCCACGCCGTCGGCCGGATCGTGACGGACGAAGGCTTCGCCGTCCACCCCGGCAAGACCCGGGTGATGCGAGCACACCGATGCCAGCACCTGGCCGGGCTGGTGGTCAACACTCGTCCGCAGGCGTCCCGTGCCGAGTACGACGACGTCAAGGCGCTGCTGTTCAATTGCGTTCGGCACGGACCGGATTCGCAGAATCGCGACGGCAGACCGCACTTTCGCGAGTACGTCTACGGGCGTATCGCCTGGGTCGGCGAATCGAACGAGAGCAGGAAACGTTCGTTGCACGCACTGGCCGCCCGAGTCGACTGGACGGGGTAGCGGCCGCGGGGGCGCCGCCGGACTGTGGTCAGCCGCGGCCGACGAACGGCATGCGGGAGGCCATGATCGTCATCGTCGGCACGGTGACGTCGAGCGGGAGTTCGACCAGCCGGGTGACCGCGTCCGCGACGTACCGCGGATCGAAGGTGGGTTCGGCTCGCACGGACCCGTCGGCCTGGCGGGCGGCGTGGCCGATGYCGGCGGTCATGGCGGTGTCGGCGTTCCCGATGTCGATCTGGGTGCAGCAGATGTCGTGGTCGCGGCCGTCGAGTGCAATCGACTTGGTCAATCCCGAGACAGCGTGTTTGGTTGCGGTGTAGGCGACGCTGGCGGGTCGGGGTGTGTGCGCGGACAGGGAGCCGTTGTTGATGATTCGTCCGCCGCGGGGTGTCTGTGTCTTCATCATTCGGACGGCTTCGCGCGAGCAGAGGAAGACCCCGGTCAGGTTTGTGGCAACGGTCCGGTCCCAGTCCTGCGGTTCGATCTCGTCCACCGCGCCGGAGGGGCCGAAGGTGCCGGCGTTGTTGACGAGTACGTCGAGGCGGCCGAACCGTTCGGCGACGGCGGCGAAGACGCTGTGCACGGACTTGGGTGAGGAGACGTCGGCCGGTACCACGAGCGCGTGGTCGTGCCCGTACGCCGTCTGATCGAGGGCGTCGCRTGTCCGTCCGGTCAGCACCACGTGGTGTCCGGCGTCGAGTAGTGCGGTCGTGATGGATCGTCCGATGCCCGAGCCGGCACCCGTCACGACGATGACCCGTTCCGTCACGTTCACTCCTCAATTCGGTCGACAACACATGCTCACGACCAACTGATGGTAACCATCGAACTGTCGCCGATCGCCGGTGTTCGACAGCCGCCGTTCGGTCGGCCGGTTCGTGGTGCCCGCAGGAATCACGGTGCGCCGAACCCTGGAGTGGGGACGCGGAGTCGGGTTTCCTGTCCCGGTGACCATCGCAGACATCGCACCTCGTACCGCACTGCAGCAGCGCTACTGGG